>DASRPN010000136.1:0-9295 GCA_035646355.1 Pyrinomonadaceae bacterium
CGCCTGCATCTTTACCGCGGCGAATTCGAGGACACCGAAAAACACCTCTGCCGCTCGCTCGAGTTATGCCAGCTCTATAATCTTCGGTCTTTGCGCGGCGAAATATTCGAAGCGTACGCGAACTTCTATCGCGAGAAAGGCGACCTCGCTCACGCTGAGGAATTCTACGAGCGCGCCTCGAATGCATATGATGAGGCCGAGATCGACATCACGTCGAGGGAGTTGAACGAAGAACGGGCGGCTTTCTTCCGCATGCGTGGTGACCTCCCGAAGGCGCGCGCGTTACTGGAGGCTTTGACCACGCGACGTGAACGACAGGGAAACGAACACGGAGTCCGCACCGCGCGTCTCCGTTGCTATCAACTTGATCTTGCCGAAGGCGCTTCGGAGGGACTCGATGTGCACCTCCGTGAACTGCTCGATTACTTCAACCGCCACAATCACTACTACGACGAAGCGTTGACCGCGATGCTTCTCGCCGAGACGTACCTCGTTCAGGGAAACACAAAAGGCATGATCGAGTCCGTACGACGGGCGTTGGATCTTTCGACCCGTTTCGATTACGAGTATTGGCTGCGGGGAGAGATCCGGCGCAATCCGGCGATATTCGGCCATGAAGACATCGCGGAGCGCCTGCCCGTTGATCTTCGCGAGGAGCTGAGTGCTGAACGTTCCGTGGGGCCGGCGCGCGTGCCGTCTCAGTTAGAACCGTCTGCCTCTATCACGGATCTGACGATACGGGTGCTCGGCCCAGTGGAGATCTTTCGCGATCCTTCCGTTCAGTTTGCCGCCGACGCCTGGACCACGCGGCGGGCACGGGACATTTTCTGCTACATCGCAACCAGCAAAAATCGTCGCGTTCTTAAGGAAGTGCTGATCGAGGCGTTCTGGCCCGATGAGGATCTTGAAACGGTTGAGAAAAATTTTCATCCGACGATCTCTCATATCCGAAAAGCGCTCAACAGTCGTCAGCCCTTCAAGCAGAACTTTCTTATCTTTCGCGACGGCGCGTATCAACTGAATCCCGAGCTTTCATATTCGATCGATGCAGAAGAATTCGAGCGATTCATCGTCGAGGCGGAAAAAGCAAAACGCGAGAAAGACGTAGGGCATCAACGGGCGAGTCTCGAGTCCGCCCACAAGATCTACCGCGGGGAATTCATGTCGGGCGTTTATGAGGATTGGGCCGAGGAAAGACGCCAGTTTTACTCAGAACAGTCCGCACGTGTCGTTGCTGCTCTCGCAAGACTCTCCCTTTCCGAAAAACACTGGGCAGATGCGTTAAAGTACGCGAGCGAAGCCTTGGCGGGCGATCCGTTTCGCGAGGACATGCACCGGCTGACGATGAAAGCGTTCGCCGCCCAGGGCAAGCCCGCGTCCGTTAAGAACCATTTCGAAAGAATGAAAAAAACCCTCCACATCGAACTCGGCATCGAGCCGGCCGAAGAAACAAAGCGTTTGTTTTCAGAACTTATAAAATAGACGCACTCCAGCCTCAAGTTCGCCTCAACCCTCGAGAGCCCGGCTAACTATTTATCAACAGCTTTCCATTATCTTCGCCGACAATTGATTTCCCGAATTGATCGTCAAGCAAACAAGGACGGTGAACTTTTCAGAAGAGAGAACCTATTAAGAAGGACGCTCACCCTTCTGTTTCGTTTTCATTGAGTGCCGAATTATGGCTGATGCCCGATGCCAAATCCGTCCCTCACTGCTGCTGTATCAGCGCAAGCTGGAAGCGCGACGCCTAGGCGGCGCTGAGCGTCCGTCTAGCGGGAGTCGCGAACGACGCCGCAATGACCAGATCTCTACTGCGCCGCAATCAGATCCTCGGAATTCATGTCGACGGTGATGGTCCATCCCGACGTACCCTTGAACTCGAACGGTGCTGGTCTGGGCCCGCGACGATAAACGAGAGTATCGACACGCATGATATTGAACCCGTTATTCCGAGGGGCGGCGAAATACTTCATGTGCTTGATGACAGTCGTACGTTTACCCGTCGCACCGGATGATCGACTCATCACCACTTCAGCGGCCTTTCCCCCATCGAGCTTGGCCTCGGCGTGCGTCGCTTCGACTTTCCAATCGATCTTTGCGTCGGGTCCCTCAGTAAATGAGGTCCACTTTTGCGGCAGGAAATGGGCCAAGAACACGCGAACCCCTTCCCGCTGCTCTTTGGTCGCGGAAGGCTCGAAGGTGAGTTCGACGGTCTTGGCGTCACCCTTGTCTCCCGCGAACCAGAACTTCAGACCATCCAGCTTCGCCTTGCCATAATTGCCCTTATTGACCTTGAACGCCGCGTTGAAGTAGCAGGAGGTTTTCCCCTCATGCTTGTGGGTTCCGACTGTACCGACTTCGGCGGGCGATTCAAAGATACATGGACACAGCATGCGGCAGCTGCAGCCATCGATGATCGTCGCATTCACCGCCCAGTTGACTGAGTCTTCTTTCGCGAGCGCCTGCGGGTAAATGCCGGCAACGAGCAAGATCGCAAGAACTAAATGACCTCTCATTAGATCCTCCTTGAGCTCAAGTGTGCGTCTCCAAAAGCTGAACGGGATGCTGCTGGAGCCCCTTCGGCCAGCGCAAGGCACGGCCTGTGTTTCGCGGCGGACTTGCGCGGGTCTTCGGTGTCGTCATCGCTTCTCCTCTTTCGACGGCCACATCAGACCACCGGGGACTGCGGCTGTAAAGTCAAAAATCTGGACTTCACAACCGAAGGTGAGTGCGCAATACTCACGTCGTGAGGACGTACGGCCAATACTGTCCCATCGCTCGCGGCGCCGAGATCTTCGCCGAGCGCTGGACACCGCTGATCATCCGCAACCTGTATCTTGGCTGCGGAAGCTTCAGTGAGATCCTGGAGGGCGCGCCCGGACTCTCCCGTACCCTGCTCTCACAGCGGCTGGACCAGCTTAAGCATTTCGGCATTGTCGAATCGGCACGCAAGCCCGAGGGACGAGGGCACAACTACAAACTCACGTCCGCGGGCCACGAGCTTTTTGCGGTCTGCCAGTCGCTCGGCGAGTGGGGTGCGCGTTGGCTCGAGATCGCCCCCGAGAATCTAGACCCCTTCGTGGCCCTGTGGTCGATGTGCAACGCGCTCCGCCGAGACCGGCTCCCGGATCGACGCATCGTAATCCGCTTCGACTTCACTGGCCGCCCGCGCAGTGAACGCTATTGGCTGCTCATCGAGCGGGGAGAGACCGAGATCTGCAGGACGTACCCCGGCTTCGACGAAGACCTCTACATCACGGCTGAAGCCGAAGCCTTCGTCAAATGGCATGCCGGCCAGCTTAGCTGGGCCCAGGCCATGGGGGAGAACCGCATTCAACTCGACGGCCCCTCGGCGCTCGTAAGAGCCTTCCCAACCTGGAACGCCCGCAGCATGTTCGCCCACATCAGGCCGGTTTCCCGTACCACGAGCCCCGCAAGCTAACATCCACCTCGTAGGCTCAAGGATGATAGTCACAAGTGCGACATTCTGGTGATTGCGTCGGCGTCCCAACCCTTCGGAATTGGAACGAGATGGTCGATTGGGTGAAAGAGATGGAACCGCTGCGAAGGCCGACTGTTGATGCTGGAACTTTTCAGAGAGTCATGGAATTACGCTTTCAACTGATCCGTTGCTGAGTTGGAATCATCTGGATCGTGGTTTTGGAATTCGCCATTGTGGATTTGAAATGCAATCGATTGGGGCATATGATCGCCCCAACCAACCAAAGACGAAACCCGACGGTTTAACCGGTTTCGCAGGAACGCACTTCGTTCCCCGGAACCTCCAGCCATAAGGAGGTCACTGCAATGCCAACAACAAAAGAGTTGTCGATTCAGCTGGATGATCAGCCCGGCGCACTGGGCAAGATTTGTAATTCGCTCGCCGATCGTGGAGTCAATATTCTGGCATTCGACTTGAAACCTTCCGAAGAAAAAGGCAAGGGTCAGGCAAGAGTGATTGTCGATAACCTAACCGCGGCCAAGTCAGTCCTGGATAACCAGAAACTCAGATATACGGAAACGAAGGTTGCTCAGGTCAAGCTTCCGCATCGGCCGGGTGAACTAGCGCGAGCAGCTTCGAAACTCGGAGATGCGAACATCAACATCAATCACGCTTACTGTGGACTCGACCCTCAGACAAACGAGCCATTGTTAATCTTCGCCACTGCAGATGCTGAACGTGCAGCCAAAGTTCTCGACGAAGTTGCGGCCGCGGCTAGAACCTGACAATCATTTCCGGCACGTCTGCAAACAAGGCGAAGAAGGAAGACATACGGCGAACTGGGGAAATCTGGGTGCGAATGTTGTGCGCCCTTTTTGACGTCGTCACGCACGATCGTAAGGGGCTCAACTGTTGACTCGGCGGGGCATCGCTATTTCCCATACGCAAGCTCATCCATCATCTCCGCAAACCGGCTCCACGGAATGCGCTTTCTAATCTGGCGCCTCTTGCCAAACCAAAACAGTGAACCACGACCTAGGATAAGAGTTCCTATTTTTTCTTCATTGGCAAAGATCTCGAGATTCAGTGACGATCCAGCCTTCGTCAACTCTTTCGCATTCAATGACGCCTTAACTGAATGCTTCTTGACTGCTTTCTTCTTAGCCATCGGGTTACTCCATTATATAAGGGCAGTCTTATGCTCGATGTCCACATAGCGGACTCTTATTTTGGGAAAGGTCTCATCTTACAAGGAGTTCTGGGCATCTCCACAGAAAAATCTCAGGGCCGATGATGGACCACGGATGTAATCTCAATTGCCGGCTCGTTGTCTTATTGCTTGATGAAGAGCTCCTCCGCATTCCACATCGAGTAAGGGAACATCGGGCTCGGCGAAAAGTTTCCCACGCGTGAGTTCGCCGCCGAAACAACGTGGCGGGTGACGATCGTGATGACAGGCGATGCGTCTGCCACGATTCGCTGGATCTCGTGAAATTTCGCCTTCCGTTTTTCAGGATCGGACTCGCGGGCCTGCTCGGCGAAAAGTTGATCGACCTTCGTTTCCCAATCGGTCGAAGGCGATTTTTGATTCGGCCTCCATTGATGCACATCGCCACTGCTCAGCAGCAGGTTGGCGTAGCTTGATGGCTCAAGGTCCGTAACGGACAGACCGAGCAGTATCGCATCGTATTCATAGGACTTGGTCCATGCGTTCGTGACAGCGGCAAACTCGATTGGAACGACTTGCATTCTTATGCCGAGCTTCGCCAGGTCTTCCTGGATCACAGCGGCCATGAGCTTGCGAGCTTCGTTCTCAGCAGGGACCAGCAGCGAGAACTCGACGCGATTGCCTTGCGCGTCAACCAGCTCCGGGGCATTGGCCGTTCCGCGTTTGGTGAAGCCAGCTGCTTCCAACAGCGAAGCTGCTTGAACAAGGTCGTACGCGATCTTCGGTAGATCCGGATTGGCCCACATTCGGTTCGCCGGTGATACGACGCCGTAGAGTGGTGTTGCCAAACCCTGAAGAGTCGACCTGGCGATCGAGTCGCGGTCAACCGCCATTGAGATGGCCCTTCTAAACCTCGCATCCGAGAACCAAGCGAGCTTGGTGGGATTCAGCGGCGTGCCGTCCGCCTTGGCGGGATTCAGATTGAACCAAATGTAATCGACCCCAAGACTCGGACCGAGGTCAAACGCTCTCACACCTCCGCCTGCGTTCAGCAGGGAAGCGTAATCCGGCGGGCGTATACGATCCACGATATCTATCCTGGCCTGGTCCAACCCGGCGCGTGCTTGATTCGCATCCGGCACTACCTCGAGGGTCAATTCATCAAGATACGGGAGTTGCGTTCCCTGTGCGTCCCGTTTCCAGTAATGAGGATTGCGTTTGAGGACGATGCGTTCGGCGGCCGCTGATGACGCGACAGTGAACGGGCCGCTCGTTACCACGGATGCCGGCGGCGCCGTTATCTTCCACGCCTCGGAAAGGCGGCCCGCTTTTTGATCGGCTTCAAGAGCATTCCTGGGCAGCACGGCAATGTTATAGAGGTAATTGTCAGGGGCCGAGATCGTCTCAGGAAGGACAAACTGGAGATTTCGATCGTCGATCACCTTTACAGATATTGGCTTGCCGTTGATGAGGAGCGCGTCACGGAATACTTCTGCTTTGTTCCGCTCATCGTACATAGCCTCCAGCGTGAACGCGACGTCACTACTCGTCAGAGGTTGCCCATCCGAAAACTTCAGCCCGTCGCGAAGCCTGATGTCGACGGAACGGCGATCGGGGCTTGTGGTCCAGGCTTCCGCGAGGCCAGGCACGTAAGTTTGGGTCGAATGATCGAACTCCACGAGCCGGCTGTTGAGCAGGAAGAACGCCGTTACGATCGACGGCTCGTCGTTGGCGAGAAGATAGTTGAAAGTTTTGGGCGGTGAAGATACACGATAGACCAACTTCCCGCCCCGTGTGCCGATTGTTCGTTGTTCGGGTTTTCCGGTGCCTGTCGCAGTGTTTGATGCGGGCGGTTGCCGGCATGAAAGCAAAAGGGGAAATAGAAGAAAAACAGCGAGTCGGGAGTATGTTAACGGCCGCATGATGGTATTCTCCGGCAGCAAGATAGGGAAGCCGAAAATCCGAAGGAGTAAGCAATTGAGAGTGTAAGAACTTTTGTTTTCTAGATCAAAGAACAATAGTGAGGAATAGCCGTATAGACCGCGGGCGGCGTTCCTCACAACACGCGATAATGATCACGTTGCTGCTGAGAAAATGTCTGCAAGGACTCATGATGATACTGATCGTTTCGGCAGTGACGTTTGCGTTACTTGGTTTTGCGGGCGGCGACGCTCTGACGCAGTTGCGAGATAACCCGCAGATCTCAGAGGCGACGATCGCTCGCCTTCGCAGCGTCTACGGACTCGATCAACCACTTCCGATACGATACTTTCGGTGGCTTTCCGCCGCCGTGACCGGCGACTTGGGTGAGTCGATGTACTTTCGCGTGCCCGTGAGCAGCCTCGTATGGACACGCTCCGTAAGTACATTTCTTCTCGGGGCCGCCGCCTTTGCAATCGCACTTGCGTTTGCGGTGCCGCTAAGCCTCATCGGCACGCGATACAAGTCAACGACGATTGATGCATTCATCGACTTGTTGATCCTTCTGACAGCCTCGATGCCGCGGATCGTCCTCGCACTCGTCGCGCTCGCGGTATCCGTCCGGTTGAGTGCGTCCGCTATGGACAGGTCTTCGGCGATTCTGTTTTGGCTCGCGGCGTTGACCCTGTCGGCACCGCTGATTTCGGTTTTTCTGGCGCAGCTTCATGGCGAACTACAGCGGACGATGCGGGAGGATTTCATCAAGCTTGCTCGGGCGAAAGGCTTAAGCGAGAGTGCTGTGATCCTTCGCCACGCTGTCAGGCCTGCACTCAATCCGGTGCTGACGATCGCCGGCCTCTCGCTTGGCGGTGTGCTCGGAGGTTCCGTTATCGTCGAATCCGTGCTCGGACGCCAGGGACTGGGAACATTGATGGTGTCAGCAGTACGCGCGCGTGATCTGCCCCTGGTGATGGGAATCGTCCTGTTTACCAGTACGGCGGTTTGGCTCGGAAATGCCCTCGGCGAAATGCTTCAGGCGATCAACGACAAGCGAATTCGCGACCTCAGCTTTTGAACGAACAATCAACAAGAGATGGTTTCAGTCGGCGGCGAACCGATCGCGTAGCGGTCATTGGTTGGCTCGTTATCGCGGCGTTCGCGCTGTCGGCTGTTTTCGCCGACTCTCTTGCGCCTTACGATCACCGCGCTCAGTCACGGCTTGAACCAGCCACGCCGGCGACGACGATCCACTTCAGTGGTTTAACTCCGATCATTTATGCACGCCGGGTCGAAGATCCACTTCGACGCACGTACTCGGAAGACACCTCAGTGGCTTATCCAGTGGGCTTCTTCGTCCGGGGCTATTCATATAAGTTGCTCGGCATAGTAGAAACCGACTTACATCTGTTTGGTGTTAGAAGTACTTCGGGCGTCGCTCCCAGGATCAATCTACTGGGAACTGACCAATTAGGCCGCGATCGCTTCTCGCGCTTGCTGTACGCGGTGCGGTTCTCGCTCGTCGTTGCGTTCATCGGCGTTCTCGTCGCTTGCCTGGTTGGCTTTTTAGTAGGAGGAGTGAGTGGTTATGCCGGACGGTTCGTGGACACGTTTCTGATGGGTGTGACGGACGCCATGCTTGCCCTGCCGACACTAATCCTGATTCTAGGGGTGCGTGCGGCTTTTCCGCTTGAGCTGCCGATGACGCGCGCGGCGTTGCTTCTATTACTCATCTTCGCCCTGACCGGCTGGGCCGAAATGGCCCGGTTGACACGCGGACTCGTGCTGTCATTGCGAAAACGCGAGTTCGTTGTCGCGGCGATCGCTTTGGGCGTGAGTCAAACGAGAGTTTTGTTTCGGCACATTCTCCCGAATATTTTGCCGTCGCTGCGAACGCGGGCCTTCCTGCTGCTGCCAACTTTTTTGCTTGCTGAGGTTGCTCTGTCGTACCTTGGCGTCGGGCTGCAGGAACCGGAACCAAGTCTTGGAAATATGCTCACTGCCGCAAGCGATCTCGATCAGCTTCGTTCGCAACCTTTCAGCGTACTGTCACCGGCATTCGCCGTGTTGTTGTTCACACTCGGGGTACGATTGATCGGCAGAAGCGATCGTGTCTAAGAAGTCAATCTCGAAGTCTTGTGTGTGTCGCGGGAATTGGGGCGGCATGTGGGTCTCGAACCCACGACCTCCAGATCCACAATCTGGCGCTCTAACCTACTGAGCTAATGCCGCCATACTTGGGTTTTGGTGTGGTGCCCCCGGCAGGACTCGAACCTGCGGCCCTCTGCTTAGCTTCCAGCATCAGGCTTTCCCTGACCGCCCTTCAAACCGGGGTTGCTGGCTGGACTATATCTTGGACATCACAGTCCCGACCCGTATAGTCTCTGAGGATCCCTGCGTCGTAAAACGACCAGGTTTCCTGCGGATTACCCAATCCTCATGGATTTTTACTTGGATCGGTTCGATCGAAGTACCAGAGGCTCTCAGGGCGTCCCCGCATACAGGGTCGTCCACTCAATGGGTTCCAGACCGCTTTCCCCATTAAGGCTCCAACAAGGCAGATGCTCTATCCGCTGAGCTACAGGGGCATCAATGTCAATGGCTTGCGAATGTTAGCACGAGCCTCGCGGATTTTGTAAACGCGGAAGCGATCGCGCAATTCACAAAAAAAGAGATCACCCGGGGGCGGGCAATCTCCTTAATTAAGAACAAGGTGTAGAACCTTATGCCGCTCGGGTATGTTCCTTTGTTTCGGCGAATACTCTACG
>DASRPN010000137.1:0-9250 GCA_035646355.1 Pyrinomonadaceae bacterium
GATCGGCCAGTTCAATCGCATGACCCAATTGCGTTAGTGAATCGAACCCGGCGACGCCGTGTGAAATCGTCACCGTCACCGGCATTTCCGGCCACTTACGACAATTCTCTTCCAGGATGGCGTTGAGCTTCGTCATGCGCCGGCTCGTCTCTTCCTCTGACAGATTGAACATCAACATAAGAAACTCATCTCCGCCCCAGCGAAACAGCATGTCGTCGGCGCGAATCAGAGAACGCATCGAACGCGCAACGACGCGGATCGCTTTGTCGCCCGTGGAGTGACCCCACGTGTCGTTGATTGGTTTGAGATTGTCGATGTCGATGACGGCAACGCTGCCCGACGTATCCAATTGCATGCCGTCTTCGGGACCGCGCAGCAGCGAATGAAACGCATGCCGGTTCAATGCTTCTGTCAGGGGGTCCATCTGGGCCAACAGCTCGAGCTTGTCGCGCGCCTCGCGCAACTGCCGGTTTGACTGTTCGACTTCGCGGCGGCTTCTGATTGACGACCGCATGAATATTGCCATTAACGTAAGGGAAAAGACGGATATACACGGAGCAAGGAAACCAACATTCGAATCCATACAGGGCCGACCTCGTTTCTGGGAATAACGAGTAGGAGGAACTCAAAACACGAGTGAAAATCGAAAAGCTTGCGGGCGAGTGAGGGGTTTTGCCACACCGATTCTAGCCGACGCGGACGGGTGAGGCCAAGACTTTTTTTAGCCACAAAAAGGCACAAAAGAGATGACACAGACGGATGGAACTCGGCACACTCGCACACTTACCATTTTTCTTCCTTTTGTGGCTTTTTGTGGCTAAAGCGTGCTGAAGACCCTGGCCTCCTCGTGTTCCTGATCGATGTCGCGATTGAAGAGATCTTCAACAGCGAACTTCATGGGCGAACAAAACTTGCGGATAGACCAGCAGAAACACGAATACTGCCGCGATTAGCAGGAACACGGATCCAACGATCTTGTAGGCTTTGCTTTTTGCCTTTGCGGCGCGATATTCGCGATGCGAATCGATAAATTTTTTCATCACACCAACCAATCGAGCATTTCGTCATTTGTGGAGCCACGGTCACCGCCCACGATCTGAATGAAATACTCTTCGAGCGAGATTGGTCCTTGCCCGTCGCCTTCCATGCGGATTCCCTTGCGCAACTCATCAAGCGATCCGGAAGCGAGTAACTTACCCTGCGCGATGATCGCGATGTCGCTGCACAAGCGTTCGACGATCTCCAGCACATGCGACGTTAGAAACACCGTCAAGCCTCTTGCCGTCAGTCGCATCAACAAGTCCTTCAACGTGCGCGAGGCGATCGCGTCGACACCTTCGAACGGTTCGTCAAGGAAAAGTATCTCGGGCCGGTGAATCAACGCACACGCAAGCGAAAGTTTCTTCTTCATGCCGTGCGAGTATTCGACGATCAGTTTCTTCGGCTCTTCCTGCAACTCCATCAAGTCAAGCAACTCTGTCGAACGATGCGCGATCTCGTCGCTTCGTAAACCGTACATGCGTCCGGTAAACGACAGCATCTCAGCGCCGGTCAGTCGCTCGAACAGGTTCAGGTCTTCAGGCACGACCCCGATCCGTCGCTTAACTTCCAGCGGTTGTTCGCTGATGTCGATACCAAGCACACGCAGCTTGCCGCTCGTCGGTCCAAGCAGTCCCGTGAGCATTTTGATCGTCGTCGACTTCCCGGCGCCGTTTGGTCCAAGGAAACCGAAGAAACTTCCGCGATTGACTTGAAGATTGATGTGATCGACGGCGACAAAATCGCCAAACTGCTTCACGAGGGAAAAGGTTTCAACTGCCGGAGATTCGGTCATGCGCCCAGTGATCTACAACGACGAGATGTCGAAAACGTGCGCCGTTTGATTCGAAGTAAGCACGATCAGCTTTTTCCCGTCTTCACTGAACTCGACCAAAGTTACTGAGCCAGTGAACACAAACTGTTCGAGGTTCTGCATCGTCGCGAGGTCATAGATATTCAACTTGCCGCTTTCATTCGTAACACAAAGAAGCTTCCCATTCGGAGAGACGGTACCATAGTCGCCGAAGACGCGTCCCTTCAGTTCACCGGTTTTGAGCGAGTAAAGGAGTATGCGGTTCTCTGAGTCGGCCACCAGGACCAAATCACCGGCAGCATAAACCTGCTCCAGTCGAAACGAACCCTTGCCGGTCTCGATCACGAGTTTGCCGATTTCGGAGCCGTCGCGCATGTTGAGGACCTTCACCAAATAGTCAGCAGACTTGTCTTTAAGGTTGCTCAATTTTTGACTCAACGCGGGATCGTTCTTGATTTCGTCGCCCGCAGCTTCGGTGGTGATGTCCCACAACAGGCTCGCCGTATGTTTGCGGTAATCGATCCACGCCTGTGGTGCTTCTTTTGGATACGACCTGGACCACAACAGTTTCATGGTTGCCGCTTCGTGCACGTCAACGATCACGTTCTCGTCATAGTTTTTCAAAGCGATCATCTTTGCCGATCTGATGACCAGGACGTATGGTCCAATCTGCGCAGTATTCGGGTGTTCCAGCTTCTTGCCGGGCACAATCTCGCCCGTGTTGAAATTAAGCCTGGCAATGTTTCTTTCGGCAGTTTCGTACTTCGGAAAGTCCGCGTACAGGTGGCCGTCCGGGCTGACGTAACCACCGCTGAACCCACGCAGGTACAACACCGCTTTGCCAGTACGCAAGTCCCACACGCCGCCGCGAGATCGACTCGATAGGACCACGTAGTCGGCTTTGGGAGACAACTCCGCGGCAACTAACCCGCCGAGACTCGACGGCGGCAACACGGCCGTCGCCAACACTTTGTTACCTTCCATCTGGTAAAGACCAACCTCGCCGTTGCGCATCTCAACCGCGAGAACGTCGTCATAAATATCGAGTGCCGGATGCTCGTTGACCTTGATGATGGTCTTGGTCTTCAGGTCCACAACGCCGGCGGCGTAGCCTCGTACCGGGCGAATTATTAAATAGTCGCCATGCGCGGCGGGCACCATGTTCTTGCGCCACAACGCGTACTCGCCCAGGACCTTGCCCTCCGGAAACGTCATGAGGGGGGATTTCTCTGTGTTGTCACGATTGATTCCAACGAGGCGATTGTCGGTCATGAAGGTAAAGCCATTTGCGATTGCACTTTTAACGTTATCCGGCACAGAAACCTTGTTCATACCCGGAAGCTCAAGGATCAGCGTCGTCTCTCCGCCGCCGACTCTGCGCTCATAGTAACCAGCCGCGAAGTACCGACCGCTTGGCGAGAAGCGCATGTTGAGTATCGCCAGTCCCAAGTCAACGCTATTCATGCGCAGCATCACTCGGCCTGTGGTCATCGAAATGACTTCGTAGTTCGGAACGAAGAATTCTTTCTTTTCAAACGCCACCTTTCCGGAATTAACTTCGATCACTCGCAAATCGAGTCTCGGTGTCACGCAGACGAGCCATTGCCCGTCGGGAGCGAGATGCGCTTGCAGACAACCCTTGGTGACGACGATCTCGCGCACGTCGGTCATCTTCTTCTCCGGAACACTCCACTTTTCCACGCGCAGGTTCTTCGTATGGAAGATGATGCTTTGCGAGTCGGGGGTGAAGTGCGCGTGGTAAGCATCCGGCGCTTCGATCCGGAAGATCGGTACGAACGGTTCGCGAGTCATCACATTGATGATGGATTCATCCTGGACCAACAGATGTTTTCCGTCCGGACTGAATTTGATATGCGTAATGTCGCTTCTCAGCGGCGGCGACAATTCGAGTTTCGCTATCAGGTGCCGGAGCGACTCGTTGCGTCCTGGACCCGTGTAGGCGACAACCGTCCCCTGCCATTGCTTGAACTCATCACTAGCGCTCGCGGTATGTTCCTGAAAGCACCCGGCCGGCAACGAGAAAAGCGCCTTCAGCATTTCTCGCAACCGGCGTTGTTCCGGACGTGTCGCGCCGAACAAATCTGAAAACCAGCTTCCGGTTTTGCCTTTCACCTCGTTGACGCGATCCCAAAGGCGGGCTGCTGCTTTCGGGTCGTAACCGGCATTGACCAGCGCGTTGAATCCGATCTGATCGGCCACCAACTGTCCTCTTTCGCGATCGCGTTCTTTGAAAGCAGAGGGCTTGCGCATCACGTTGTCAATCAGTTGGTTGTAACGTTCAAAAATGTCGCGGCGATCCGTGACGCTGGTAACGCCGAGTACTTCTCGGAATCGACGTGTCATCTCGATTGCGGTCTCACGCGCGGCCAGGTGGCCCAACTCGTGCGAGATAACGCTGGCCAGCTCATCTTCGTTTTGGGCCAGTCCGACCAGCTTTCGTGAAACGTAGATCCGCCCGCCCGGCAGGACGAACGCATTTGCATCCGGCAGATCCACCAGAAAAAAGCGTAACTTCGTCTGTTTCAGCGGGAGATGTCGCCCCAGTCGTTCGCCCATCGCGCTCAGGTAATTAATCAGCGCCTTGTCCTCGATGATCGAGTACTCCTTCTGAATCTGTTCGGCAATGGCTTCACCGAGAAAGATTTCCTGTTCCTCGTTGAAGATATTTGGCTCGGACGTCGTAGCGGCGACAGGTGCAGGCAGACAATTGTTTTGCTGTGCCTGAGGCGAGACAGCCCCGGCGCAGCAGAGTACGAGGACAAGGAGAAGGGGGAGTTTTAGTTTCATTGAGTTTTGTAACTTCGTGCTTTGATCCTTGTGCTTGTGCGTCGTGGGCTGAACGCACTTCGATAAACTGTAAGGTACAAAATTCAAAGTTCAAAGTACAAAGTTCAAAGCACCAATATTTCCCGAGCGTTGTCCGCCCGCACGCACTCGGGCAGATTGCGGTGCGTGCTCATGAGGAAAGCGTTGGAGCTCGATTGCAGCGCGTTGCCGTGGGTCGCAGCAAGGCGAACGAGGCGGCCAAACGGCGACCAGCCGTAATAGTAACCATCTTTTAGACTGATGAGGATGTCCGCAGTGTGCTCAACGCGTGGGGTGAATAATGATTTGTAGAGATTCGTCAGCACGTCCGGGTAGCGATGCTTGTTAGTGCTGTCGAACAGCACCGCATCATCTACGAATCCGTCCGTTTTGATCACGGATGCCAACTCAAGTGGATCGCCCTTCTTGTTGACGTAGCGATAAGAATTATCGCGGCGATCGATTCGCGCACTGCCCGATTGACCTTCGACAGCCACGGCGGAACCGTCGCGGTAGACCACAAAATCCACACCTTCGACTTCGACGATCGCTCGCGCCGCGCCGGCTACAAATTCTTCACTGCCGCAATACACAGCAGCGTAGCTGCACAAGCCAAACGCCGGGATTGAAAGCGCACGCCCATTGCCATTTGCGAGTCGTGGGCCGACTTTAAAACCGCGTCGCTGAAGTTCCGAGGTGAGCGGGCTGCGACGATTCTCTTCGAGATTCATACCGTGGTCCGAGAACAAAACGATCTCGGTTTCGGCTCCGCAGTATTTGCGGATCTCGGTGAGGATCTTGTCGAGCGATTCAAGCGCCACATTCAATCGCGACGGGCCCTGGGCATGGAGCAGCCCGTCTGTCGCTTTGAGGAAAGCGAAGTAATCGCGATTTTGCGGCGCGGCGCGGAAGCGTTCGCGAAAGCGCTGCATGTCTGTACGCCAGACGCGCTCAGGAGCGACGTAGATTAAGAATTCGAATGCCAGTGGTTCCTGGTAATCGAGTTCGTCCATGTAAGACGAAGGAATTTTGTCGGGCGTGCGGCGCCCGAGATACTTCCGAATTCCGCCGCGCAATTCGCCGGCGCTTCGATCGAAGTACAGACTTTCGTAACCCGCGGGCGGGGTGGCCGTAAACATCGCGGAGAGCGCGACGTTTGTCATCGTCGGAAATGGCGACAGCAACCGCGTTGGCGGACCAAAGGCGTCGAACAGTCCCCGCTCTTTTGCGGCGACGATCAGTTTGTGAGGTACGCCGTCGAGGCACAGTAACAACCTGCGTGGGCGTGTTTGGGGGATCTTTTTCGTGGATTCATTTACGTGAGTCAAAGCGCCTCCGATCTGTAGGCCTTTTGCAACCCACGTTTCGCTTCGTCGTGCGCGCCGTAGATATTCGGACGCGCCAACACGGCCTTGTATTGAGCAAGCGCTTCGTCGCGCTTCCCGCCGACGTCGTACGCACGGGCCGCAAAAAGGTGGGCCATCGTCACGATTCCCGCCTCCGCGTGATCGACTTTGGTGGCGGACAAAAACTCTTTCGCCGCTCGATCGTGATATCCCGCCATCAAAAGCACTTCGCCGTACTTGAAGTGGATCAGATCGAGTGCTCGCGCCGCCGCGTCGCGCGCGTTACGATCGCGCAGCAGTTCGTCAAACGTGGCGAACGCTTCGTTTTCCAACTGCACGGCCGCCGCCAGATCTTTTTCTTTTCGTTTCACGCCGGCGAGCGCGACGAGCGCGTCAGCGGTTTCGAGTCGCAACAAATAGTTGCGCGGATACTTCGCACTCAACTCGCGTGTGAATGGCAGCACGTCGGCATATCGCTTCTCGCGTGTGTAAAGCACGATCAGGACTGACTTCGCGTCGTCCCGCGCCCAACGGCCTTCCTTCGCAACCTGCTCGAGCATCGCGAGACCACGCTTCTTCGAACCGCGATAGCCGGTCGCGCCGGCGAGTATCTTGATCGGCAGTGGTAATGAACCAACGACGTATTCGTAAAGACCGATCGTGATCTGCGCGTCGATGTACTTCGGATCGAGTTTCAACACCTCGCGATGATGACTGACGGCATCGTTGCCGTTACGGAGCGCCGAGAAGTGTTTTCGTTCAACCGCTTCCTCAAACGCGGCTTTTAGACCTTCAGTGTTGGCGAGGAAGTCGAGAGCTTCGATGTTCTTAGGTTCCTGCTTGAGTTTCGCTTCGGCGAGCCGGCGGGCCTCGCGTGTGTGATTGCGAAATTCGGTCACGATCTTCGGATCGACTTTGTCGTCGCCACTGGCGTAGAACCCTTCTGAACTGTAGAGAGATGATTGCAGACGGCGCGATTCGTAAAGCGTCTTGATCCAAACGCGCGCCGCCAGGAGTTGATAACCGCCGGGATGATTGGGGAGTAGTTTGACGATCTCTTTGAAGTCTCGTTCCGCCTTGTCGTATTCGATATTGTAAAGAGCGTCGAGACCGCTGCGCCGCAGTTCTTCAAAGCGCGCGCGCTCTGCGTCAGTTAACCATGGTTGTTGTGCCGTGGCGGTAAATGCGGCCGCCAGTAACAAAACAAGAACACCAAAAACTTTCACTTAACTACCTCCCCAGAATGTATCTAATCCGTGTTTTCAAAAGACTCCATGTACTTGATACCGGAGCCGGTATTGAACAACACAACTCGTTCGCCGGGTTTCACGTCGCCGGTTTCAATCAACTTCCTTAGCGCTGGAAGACAAGCAGCGCCTTCAGGTGCACAGAACACTCCTTCAGCAGCACCAATCTCTAACGTCGCCGCGATCAACTCTTCATCCGTGACCGCCACCGCCTTTCCGCCTGATTCGCGCAAAGCATCGAGGATCAAAAAGTCGCCTATCGCTTTGGGTACGCGCAAACCGGAAGCAGTGGTCGCAGCGTTCGGAAACTCCTCCGCAAACCGTTGCCCTCGTTCGAACGCACGCACAATCGGCGCGCAACCCGCTGCCTGGACCGTTACCATTCGCGGACGGCGGCTGCCGATCCAACCCATCCGCTCCATCTCATCAAACGCTTTCCACATTCCGATTAATCCGGTTCCACCGCCGGTCGGGTAGACGATCACGTCCGGCAGTTCCCAATTCATCTGTTCCGCGACCTCGTAACCGAGCGTCTTTTTTCCTTCGACGCGATACGGTTCCTTCAACGTGGAGACGTCAAACCAGCCTTCCGCTTCTTTGCGACGTCCGACTTCCGCGCCGCAGTCCGTTATGAGTCCATCCATCAGCGTTACGTGCGCGCCGGTTTGCTCGCACTCGACAACGTTCGCTCGGGGCGTGTCGCGCGGCATAAAGATGAACGACTCCAGTCCGGCACGAGCTGCGTAGGCGGCGAGTGCGCCGGCTGCGTTTCCCGCGGATGGAACGGCCAGTTTCGTCGCTCCTAATTCCTTTGCCATCGACACGGCAGCGGCCATACCGCGGGCTTTAAAACTCTGCGTCGGGTTCTGCCCCTCGTCCTTGATGTAAAGCTCTTTGATTCCGATTTTCTTGCCGAGTTGCCGCGCTGGCAGCAGCGGAGTCCAGCCTTCGCCGAAGGTGACGATGTTGTCGTCGCTGTCGACGGGGAGCACCTCCCGGTAGCGCCACATGTCGGATCGCCGGGTCGCCAATGATTCTTTTGTCAAAGTGGCTTTGGCGCGCTCCAGGTCGTAACGAACCAACAGAGGTTTGCCGCATGCGGAGCATAAGTTGAGCAACCGACGTGCCTCGTGCTTCTGGCCGCACAAGGCACACTCAAGATGAGTGACATTCATTACCGGCGTGTCCTCGTAATGCGTGAATTAGGGCGTACTGGTGCAGTATGCGATAGAAATGGGGATCGGAGGTAACGGGAAGCAGATCTATGACTTGCCGCACGTGAGGTATTCGCTGGCAAGAGGTTTACGGCTGGGTGCAGTAAACCTCTTACGTTCGGAGTAAGTTTCTACAATTCCGGCGGTTTTAGTGCTGGTGGCCGCTGTTGCCGTTAATCTGGCTGCGAATCTCGCCGCCCGGCCAGAGCGTGCTGTGGACGTTCACGTAGGTGGCGCCCGCGCGGATAGCCTTGATCAACTCGTCGATTTCACCGGTGTTGATGCCCTGGGTCCTCGCGGCCGCAGTCGCAGGGATGTTGGGACTGACGTCTGCCGCGACAATCGTTCCCGAGATCGTTGCCGGTGGTGCCGGGCAAGGCTGAGTTCCAGCGGGACCGTTACCGAGGTTTGTGCATAGGAACACGCTGATGCCGCCGTTCACACCCTTCTGTCCGAAATGGATGTGCGCCTGTTGTACCGCGCCTTCGAGATCGGCATAGCTGAGTTCCCAGTCGATTCTCGAGCCATCATTACTGATTCGAGCATTAAAATCGCCGGTTCCGGTGGTGGAGACCGACGGAACTTCCTCGTATCCAGTCAGCAACTCACTGATTTTCTTGAAACCCTGCGCCCACACAACCGTTGAGGCCGACACCAATGCCGCTACGGCAATGGACAATGCAACTCTTCGCATCCCTTTTACCTCCAGTGATTTTGTTCTGCTTCTTTAGGGGGGCGAATGATATCACAGGAGAGCCACAAAGG
>DASRPN010000138.1:0-56032 GCA_035646355.1 Pyrinomonadaceae bacterium
CCCCGCTAGTTTTGAGAACTACTGACTACTGGCCACTAACTACTGCACAAACTATTCGTTCCGCAATGCCACGAGGGGATCGACTTTCGTCGCCCGGCGCGCCGGTATGTAACAGGCGATGAACGCCACTAACGCAAGAAAGACTGCGACTGAAACAAACGTCGCCGGATCTTTCGCGCCGATCCCAAACAGCAGACTCGCCATCAACCGCGTCAACGCAAACGCGCCTAACAATCCGATCGCGATACCTGCGAGCGCGAGAGTCATTCCATCTTTCAGCACCAGCTTCAACACCTGATTCGCGCCCGCACCCAGCGCCATCCGCACACCGATCTCGTGCGCGCGTCGCGACACCGCGTACGCCATCACGCCGTAGATACCAACAGCCGATAGGACCAGCGCGAGTGCGGCAAACAGTCCAACGACGAGCATCGAAAAACGAGGTTGGGCCACCGAGGCGCCAAGCACCTTCTCCATCGTCTGCACCTGCGTCACCGGGACGTCTTTATCGAGCGCCCGCACCTCCTGTCGCACGGCCGCAGCCATCGACAACGGCTCACCGCGCGTGCGTACGAGCAAAGTTAGTCCCGGTGTGGGAGCTTGCAGGTGCGGCATATACATCGCCGGACGTGCTTCTGCGTCGAGCGTCGTCTGCTTGATGCTGCCGACTACGCCGATCACTTCACGCTGTTTCTCTTCAAAGCCCACGCGCATGCGTTTGCCGATCGGATTCTCACCGGGCCAGAGACGTTCGGCGAACGTGTCGTTGATGATGATCACGAGTGACCCATCGCGTTTGTCGTGGGCCGTGAAGTACCTACCCTGCAACAGGGGGATCTGGAGAGTGGCGAAATAGTCCGGCGTGACCATCGTGTAATCGGCGTTCGGGCGCTGAGCATCAGACGCCGTTTCCTGTCCTTCCAGGAACACGTCAGTGCTTTCGTAAGCACCAGAGAGTGGCAACGAGAGAACGCCACCCGCGTTCTCGACACCCGGCAACGCCTGAAGCCGAGTGGTTAGCTGTTCGAAGAAAGCAGTCTGCTGTTCATCTCGTTCGTATCGCGCGGGTGGCAGATTTGGTAACTGAATCTCGAACGTCAGCACGTTCGACGGATTAAAGCCCGGGTTCACATCGAGCAAGCGCATGAAGCTCTTCATCAGCAGCGCTGCGCCAATAAGCAGGACCAAGGCCATCGCCACTTCAGAAACGACAAGCAAACTGCGCAGCCGGTTCTGACCACCGCTCGAAGTCATCCCACGCACGCCTTCTTTCAGCGACTTGTTAAGATCGAATCGCGAGGCTTGCAATGCGGGAAGCAGCCCGAAGATCAGACCCGTAACGATCGAAATCGCAAGAGTGAAAAGAAGAATGCGTGAGTCGACTCCGACCTCGTTGAGGCGCGGCACTTCACGCGGAATAACCGAAACGAGTAATGAGTTTCCCCAGACGGCGAGCAACAACCCCATCCCACCGCCGGTTAGTGAAAGCAGCAGACTCTCAGTAAGCAGTTGACCGACGATGCGCCGCCGTCCCGCGCCGAGCGCGGCTCGAATCGCGATCTCTTTCTGTCGTGAAGTAGCGCGCGCGAGTAAGAGGTTCGCGATGTTCGCGCAGGCAATCAGGAGAACGATTGCGACAGTCGCTAGCAAAACAAACAGCGGCTTGCGGATCGTGCCGACCATTTGCTTATGCAGAGGTACAAGGTTAATGACGTAGCCGATGGAGCCCAGGGGCATTTCCTGTTGGATCGTACGCAGCTCAGCCTGGCCCTGGTCTGCTGACACGCCCGGCTTTAAGCGACCGATCGTGGCGAGGTTTAAGTTGCCGTGCCGTCCGCGTTCCTCCTCCGTGAACGCGAGCGGCATCCAGACGTCGTTATTTAGCGAGAACTGAAGACCGGGAATCATGTTGGCGCCGCCCGGAAATTGAAATCCCTCCGGCATGACGCCAACCACGGTTGCGTTTTGACCGGTGAGCGTGATCGTTTTGCCTATTACGTTCTGGTCGCCACCGAAGTGTCGCTGCCAGAGACCGTGACTGATGATCGCAACCGGCGCGCGGTTCGGCATGTCTTCTTCCGCCGTGAATACTCGGCCCAACATTGGACCAGCGCCGACCGCTTCAAAGAAATCAGCCGATACTCGCGCACCACGCAGTAGCTCCGGCTCTCCGCCACCGGTCATCTGCCATGACCAGGAACGGAAAGCGGCAAGGCGTTCGAACGACTGAGTGTCCGCTTTCAGACCGAGGAAATTCGCGGCTGAGTTTGGCAGCGTGTCGGCCGTTTGGGCCAACTTTGGAAGGTAGCCCCAGATCATCACGACCCGCTCCGGATCTTTGAACGGCAACGGTCGCAGCAACGTCGCGTTGACGACGCTGAAGATCGCGGTGTTCGCGCCGATACCAAGCGCCAGCGTTAATACTGCAACGACCGAAAACCCGGGCCGCTTCAGTAACGTGCGTGCTGCATAACGGAGTTCTTTGAACATAATATTTGTCCGTGGTCAGTTGTCAGTGGTCCGTAGTCAGTAGTCAGCAACAACCAGGAATGAACCACGGACCACTGACCAGGGACTACTGACCAATCATTCATATCGAAGCGCGACAAGCGGATCGATCTTGGTGGCGCGCCTCGCCGGGAGATAACAAGCGATGAACGCGACGAGCACGAGTAAGGATGGGACGACGACGAACGTCGTGACGTCGTAACCGCTCACGCCGATCAACAACGACGAGAGGGCTCTTGCGAGTCCAAGTGACAGCAACAGTCCGATGACGACACCAATGACCGCGAGTCGCATTCCCTGGACCGTGATCATTTTCATTACGTCAGCACGATTCGCGCCGAGCGCCATTCGGATTCCAACTTCGCGCGTGCGTTGCGAAACGACGTACGCCATCACGCTGTAAAGTCCGACTGCACTCAACAGAATCGCAAGTACACCAAACGCGAGTGAAAACGACGCCGCCATGTTTGGCGCCCAAAGCGCATACGTCAGGTGTTCAGTCATCGTCTTGACCGACGAGACCGGCACGCTGCGATCGATGTTCTGCACCTCTTTGCGAATCGCGCCAGCCAGCCCGCGCGGATCGACACTCGTGCGCATCACGAGGTTCATGTTCGCCGGGCGGCGCTGTGTCATCGGGTAATAAAAGTAGGGCTTCGAATCTTCGGCGAGGTTGCGATACTTGCCTGTCTTAACGACCCCGGCGACTTCTATTAGATCGCGACTTTCAGCGCCAATCAGAATGCGCTTCCCGACCGCGTTCTCGCCGGGCCACAACGACTCCGCCATCTGTTGATTAATGATGACCACTCGTTGTGACTTCGCGTGGTCCCGATCGTCGAAGTCGCGGCCTTCAACAATCGGAATCTGCATCGCGCGGAAGTATCCGGAGCTGATCACGTTGGTCATGATGGTCCGACCGGCGCTGCCGCGAGCGAGCGTTTCGCCCTCTTTCAAAACTGGACCATTGGAATTGGAACTGTCGCCTAACGGAAGCAGACGCGCAGCGGCTGCGGCTTCGACGCCTGGCAAACTCGAGGCACGCTCGATCGCCTGACGGAAGAAGTTGCGTGATCGTTCACTGTCGTAACCGACCAGCTCGGGATCGAGCGTCGCGATTAATGCGTTCTTAGTCGCGAACCCCGGATCCATGGTTTGCGCCTGGCGAAAACTCTTGATGAACAACCCGCCACACACCAGCACCGCGAGCGATAAAGCGACCTGTACCACCACAAGGGCCGGACGCAAAGAAAAGCGACGGCCCTTCCCGCGTTGACCTGCGTTAAGATCGCCCTTTAGCACGGGAACTACATCGGGATTCGACGAGTGCCATGCCGGCGCGAGCCCGAAGATCAATCCGGTCGCCAGTGAGATCACGAGTGTGAAAACGAGCGCGCGCGAATCGAGCGCGAAGAAGTTTTCGATGATGTTGTACTGGAGCACTGGAACGAACCCTTCCATCAGGTCCGTGACCCAAAACGCCAGCAGCAAACCCAACGCGCCGCCGAGCAACGACAGCAGCAGACTTTCGGTCAATAACTGGCGAATTAAACGGATACGGCTCGCGCCAAGCGCGAGACGAATGCCGATCTCCTTGCGACGCGCGGCAGCGCGAGCGAGCATGAGGTTGGCGACATTCGCGCACGCGATCAGCAGAATCAGCCCAACGATGGCCATTGCGATCGCGCCCGCACTCTTCATAGTCGACGCCGCCTCTTCCCAGCGACCATCCATCTCCGTCGAAACCTTCGCGCTCGTGTTGCTTGCGCGTTCGTTTGGATATGTCTGATTGAGCCGGGCAGCGATCGCCTGCATCTCGGCTGTTGCCTGGTCCAACGTGACGCCCGGTTTCAATCGGGCCAGCACATTCATCCAATGACTGTCGCGATCGGCAAGCAATCCCGGCGATCGGCGTAGCTCTTCAACCATCGCCATCGGGATCCAGAAGTCCATCGCCAGCGCAAACTTCGAACCCGTGAACGCTTCAGGAGTGACGCCGACCACCTGGTAACCGCGATTGCTCAAGCGGATCGTCTTACCGACGATGTCGGGATCGGAACCGAAGCGACGCTGCCACAGACCCTGACTGATTACGACGACCGGATGAGCGCCGACCGCGTTGTCTTCTTCAGGCGTAAACGTTCGGCCCATGATCGGCTTGATCCGAACCACGTCGAAGTACGAACCACTCACGACCTGTCCCCAGATCACGTCGCTTTGTGTGTCGGAATCGAGTGCGACCGGCACCATGTCTTCGGCGCTCATCGCTTCGAAGACCGTCGATTGATTGCGGTAGTCGACGAAATCCGGATAAGAAAGCTCGTCACTGATGCCGCGGTCCTCCGCCAACTCCGCCGGGCGCACGAGTTGATGAGCATCGGGCACGGGCAAAGGACGGAAAATGAATGCGCTGACGCCGCTGAAGATTGCGGCGTTGGCGCCGATGCCCAACGCAAGCGTCAACACGGCGACGGCTGTAACCGCCGGGTTCTTGGTTAACATGCGCACGCCGTAGCGAATGTCTTGAAATAGACTTTCCATCAGAACTCCTAAGTCCGTAGTCAGTTGTCAGTTGTCAGTTTTGTCATTGGTTCCGAAGCAACTAACTACGGACTACGGACCACTGACAAATCCTCCGTGTTAACCAATCTGTTTGTTTTTCAACAGCGCCGACAACACTCGCCCGCGCTCGTAGTCAGACTTAATCGTCTCCACCGCCTTCAAAAACGCTGCCCGCAACTTCCCATCGCCTGTATAAACACGTGAAGCCTCAAGCAGCAGCGAGGCTTTCTCGTAATCGGATGAGATCGCTGCCGCAGAGTCGAGCAGTTGAGTCAACGCGGCCTCGCTGAGGTTCTTTGTTTTGAGTAACGCTGAAAGCACTCGCCTGTGTTCGTAGTCTGATCTGATCGTGCCGACAGTTTGAAAGAAGACGCCGCTCAACGCGGAATCGTCGAGGTAAACGGCAGCAACATCTTTCAGCACGCCCGCCTTCTCGTAATCCGAATTAATGCCTTGAGTTGACGTCGCGATCTGGATCAGGAGTTCCTTGCTCGGTGCGCTGCGTTTCAACAACGTCTTAAGCACGCGGCTGCGTTCGTAGTTTGATTTGATCGTGTCGATGGCTTTGAAAAACACTGGCATCGCTGAATCCTTGCCTTCCAATACCGGAGCGACTGCGATCAGAAATTGCGACTGTTCGTAATCAGACTTGATGTGTTGGGCCGCGTGGGCCAACGTGTCAGCAAAGGCGGCGGCGTTGAGGTTGCCGTGTTTAACTAAAGCGGCGTAGTAATGGCGACGCGCGTAATCGCTGTTGATCTGCTCGATCTCCTGGAAGACACCCGCCACGCCGCGTTGACGCAGGATCGTCTGGACGCGTTTATCGGCGTCGATCCCACCCTGACGAACGGCGTTGAGAACGAGTTCGGCGATCCAGGTACGAGCGGTGGCGTCGATCTCGCGCGCTTGCCCGTTCATGAAGAACGCACGCGTCAACTGGCCGCCGATGTCGCGACGCACTTCGTAACGACGAGATTGGCCGTCACGCACTTCCTCGATACGGACGACGCCGCCTTCAGAGACGTCCTGGATGTCCGTGTAGTCGTCGTTGAACTCGGCCTTGCCACGAATCTCGAGACGACGTTTATGACCATCGTCGCTGTGCTCCCAGGTCATGATGGAGCGCGATTCGTCCTTCGGCTTCTGTGCAAAGCCTGGCGAAGCCATAAAGAAAGCGGCAATCGGAGCCAGCAGCAGAACGATTTTTCTAATTAAGGAACGACTGATGAGCGTCATAGGTGTCTCCTCTAAAACTGTTCTTTGTACTTTGTACTTTGTACTTTGTTACTACACGTTCACTCCTTTGATGACGACTACGTTCAAACCACAAAGCACTAAGCACAAAGTACTAAGTACAAAAAGCCAAAACCTAAAACCTAAGACCAAACCCTTCCTCATTCGTATCTAAGCGCGACCAGCGGATCGACTTTCGTTGCGCGGCGCGCGGGAATGTAGCAAGCGAGCAATGCGACAAACGTCAAACCGGCGGTCACACCGATGAAGGTCGCGGCATCGGTCGGCGTCACCCCAAAGAGCAATCCGCCGAGCAACCTCGTCAGCGCCAACGCGCCGATGATGCCGACCACTTCGCCGGCGATCACAAAAGTCATGCCCTGTCGCAGAACCAACTGCATCACGTCTTTTACCTGCGCGCCGAGCGCGACGCGTATCCCGAGTTCATGCGTACGTTGCGCGACCGAGTAAGAAATCACGCCGTACAACCCCGCGGCTGCGAGCAACAGCGCGACGCCGGCGAACACAGACAGCACGATCGACGTAAACCGTTGCTGCCGGATCGAGTTTGCGATCACGCGGTCGAGCGTGATCGTCCGCTGGAGCGGCAGTTCACTATCAAGCGCGAGCACTTTGCCGCGAATCGCCGGCACGAGCGACGCAGGGTCCGTTGACGAACGTACGATCAGCGTCATGAACTGGTTCGGTGCCTGTGCAAAAGGCTCGTACGTGTGCGGTCTCGTGTCTTTCGTTAGACCGTTCTGTTTGACGTCGCCGACGATGCCGACGATCTCGCGATAACTTTCCGGTCCGGTGTTGACGTTGATCCGTTCACCGATCGCGTCGCCGTTCGGAAAATAACGTCGGGCGAGGGTCTGGCTGACGATTGCCACGGGTAGCGCCTCTTGCGTGTCGCGTTCGGTGAAGGCGCGCCCGGCGAGGAGCGGAATGCCCATCGCTTTGAAGTAGCCTGGCGAGACGGCGGAATAGTTTGTTTGCGGGAGATCGTTGTCCTTCGGGCGTGCGTAACCTTCGAAATAGAAGCCGGTAGGCAGGTCGTGCACGATCGGCAGGATCCTCGCGACTCCCGTCGCTTCCACTCCGGGTAGTGTCGCGACTTGTTGGACCAGTTGTTCACTGAATCGCGCTATCTGCTGCGGGTCGGCATATTTTTTCTGCGGCAACTGAAGCGTCACCGCGAGGGCGTTCTGTTCGTCGAAACCCGGATCGATGTGGTTGAGTCGCCAAACGGTGCGCAGCAATAAGCCGCCGCCGATTAGTAACATCAACGCCAGCGCGACTTCGGTCGCGATCAGCAGGTTTCCGATACGGTGTTGCCGAACGCTGCGACTGCGTTGATCTTTCAAAGCCGGGTCGGAGTCAAACTTGAGAACTTGCAAAGCAGGCGCGAGTCCGAAGAGAAAGGCTGTGAGCAGTGCAACGACGAGGGTGAACAGCAACGCGCGATTGTCGATGCTTACCGATGCGAGGCGCGGCAGATCGGTGGGTGCAGCAGCCAGCAAGGCTTGCAGTCCCCACGACGCGAATGGCCACGCCGCGGCCGCGCCCAGCAACGCAAGCAACAAGCTCTCGGTTGCTAACTGCCGCACAATGCGCGCGCGTCCGGCCCCGAGCGCCGCCCTTACGGCCATCTCTTTTTGTCGCGTCGTGGCGCGCGCGAGCAGCAGATTCGCGACGTTCGCACACGCAATGAGAAGCAGTAGCGCGACGGCCCCGAAGATTACCCACAGAACTTTCTTAACGTCGCCGACAACGAAATCAAGCAATGGCGTGACCTTGATGGTCCAACCCGTATTGGCTTCAGGATGCTCCTGCGCGAGTCGTGCGGCGATGGCCGTCATCTCCGCATTCGCCTGGTCGGAAGATACGTCCGGTTTTAGTCGCGCGATGGCGTCGATGTAGCGCGCGTGATGGAGCGTCCGCTCGTTGTCTTTAAAAGCGATTGGCGTCCACAGTTCTCGTTCACGCTGATCGGGTAATCGGAAATCGCCAGGCATGACGCCGACGATGGCGTAATCTTCACCGTCGAGTTTCAACGACTTGCCGAGCACATTTCCATCGCCTCCGAAACGTCGTCGCCACAGACCCTCGCTGATAACCACGACCTTCTCACGTCCCGGCTGGTCTTCTTCCGTAACAAAATCGCGACCCCAAACCGGTTGCACTCCAAGCAACTTGAACAGACCAACCGACACACGCCCAGCCAGCAACCGTTCCGGATTTCCGTCGCCCGTTAAGTTATAAGAAACGGTGCGGTACGCGGCGAGACTGGAGAACGACGTGTTCTGTCGTTGCCACTCGAGAAAATTACCTGGCGCGATCTGCGCGTCCGGTTGCGCGGGGCTTGTTGTGACGTTCGACTGTCGCAACGACACCAGTCGCTCAGACTCGGGATACGGCAGCGGCTGAAGCAACACGCCCTGGACCACACTGAAGATCGCGGTGTTTGCTCCGATGCCGAGGGCAAGCGTGATCACCGCGATCGCCGTGAACGCCGGCCGCCGCAGCAAAGAACGCAGCGCATAACGGACGTCTTTAAATAAATCATCCATCACAGAATCAGCCTTCGAGTACTTGGTGCTTTGTACTTAGTACTTTGTTCGCATTTCGAGCGACCAAAGCAAACTCAAACGTTAGTCAAGCGAGCAAAGCACAAAGTACTAAGCACCAAGCTAATGTTTACGCAGACGCCTGCACGTTGATCGTCACTTTCACTTTGCGACCGATGATTCCGCGCCCGTATTTAATCCCCAGATCGAACCGATCGAGTTCGGTCGTCGCGCTGTAGTAAACAAACTCTTCACCACTCGGCGAGCGACTGCGGTCCATCTCATTTACTGCCAGCGCAATCGTCGTGCTCTTTCCTTTGAACGTCAGATTGCCTTCCAGATCGAGTGAATCCCGATCCTTCCCGCGCGCCACTCTCGTGCTCCGAAACTCGATGTCGGGAAAGTTGTCGGCATCGAGAAAATCCGCGGCCACGAGGTGCGCGTCGCGCCGCTTGTTGCCGGTGTCGATGCTGCGCGCATTAATCTTCGCGAGCACGGAGGATCCACTCGGATCCGATTCGTCCAACACCATTGAACCTTCAAGCGTGCGAAAGTGTCCGCGCACGGTGTACCAAAAATTCCTGACACTAAACTCCACCGTCGTATACGCCGGATCGAAACGCCAGATCCGGTTCGGCCGGATCGCGTCAGTCTTCTGTGTTTGCATAGGGCCTCACTCGTATCGGAGCGCCGTCAACGGGTCGACCTTCGTCGCCCGGCGCGCCGGCAGATAACAAGCCAACAGCGAAACTGCTGTCAGGAGCAACGCAATCACAGCAAAAGTAAACGGATCGGTGGCACTGACTCCGTAGAGTTGCTGAGTATCGATCAGTCGCGTCGCTATAAGCGCCGCGAACAAACCAATCACCACGCCCATGAGCGTCAGCACCAATCCCTGCTTGAGAACCAGTTTGAGCACGTCGGCCGGTCGCGCGCCGAGCGCCATGCGAATACCGACCTCGCGCGTGCGATGACTCACCATCCACGCCATCACGCCGTACAGACCAATGCTCGCGAGCAACAAAGCCACGAGCCCGAAGATCGAGATCAACGTCGACGCCAGCCGTGTCGCTGCGAGTGTGTTGTCGATCTGTGTTGATACCGCGGAGATTTCCTTGACCGACAACGACGGATCAAGGTCAAGAAGCTCCGATCGTACTGCAGGTATCAGTTCTTCGGCCGGGCCACGCGTGCGCATGACGACGTTTGTGTAACTGTCGTAACCACGTTGCAACGCGGGTAAATCGAAATGCGGCACCGGGGTTTCCGTCAGCTCGTGATGCTTGACGTCGCGAGTAATGCCGATGATCTCCAGCGGTGGACCATCGGTTCGCGTCGTTAGACTTTGTCCGAGAGCGTTTCCACCGGGAAAGAGTCGTTGGGCCAACGCTTCGTTGATGATTACAACGCGGGGAGCGCCTTCGCGATCCTCGTCGGTGAAGCCACGTCCCTGGGCCATCTGGATGCCCATCGTCTGGTGATAATTGGGACCGACGACACTCGCATCGAACGCCATCTGTTCGTTTGGCAACGGTGCACTGCCCTGAACGAAAATACTGCTCATGAAGCGACTGCCGCTGAACGGCATCACGAGTCCGTGACTAACGGCCTCGACGCCCGGCAACGTTTCGAGACGCGCGTACAGATGATGTTGAAACACGCGGCCACTCGCTTCGTCGTATTTCTTTTCGTCCAGATCGAGCGGCACGACAAGCAGCGTTTCGGCGTTGTAACCGGGATCGATCGCGAGCAGGTTGCGCAAGCTTTTGACGCACAGCCCGGCGCCGACCAGGACCACGATCGCAAGCGCGAGTTGCGAGACGACCAGCAGGCTGCGAAATGTGAAGCGACGCTCACGCTGGCTGGATATGCCGCCTTCTTCTTTCAGGACCGGCAACAGATTGGCTCGCGAGCTCTGCCACGCGGGAAAGATTCCGAAGATGATTCCCGCGACGAGCGTCGTCAACGCCGTAAACGCGAGCACGCGGCGGTCGATGCCCTGGGCCAATACGGTGCGTGCCAGATCGAGTCGGGGCTGTGTCTTTGTAAGCAACGAGATCAACCAGGGCGCGAATAAAAGTCCGACTAACCCGCCGCTAACCGCCAGCATCAGACTCTCGGTCAATAGTTGTCGGACCACGCGCCAACTATTCGCACCCACAGCCAATCGAATCGCCATCTCCTTGCGCCGCGTGACGCCACGCGCCAACAGGAGGCCAGCGATGTTCGCGCACGCGATCAAGAGAACCAGCGCAACCACCACCATTAATAATTTGAGCGGCGACGAGAAACGACTGCGAAGGAGCGAGCGTCCTTTGCCGCCGGGTTGAAACTTGATGTGCTGCTCGCTGAAAGGAAGTCCCTTCGTGATCGTTCCGGCAGGCGTGTTGGCTTCCTTGATCTGTTGGGCCAACAGGTCCATGCTCGACTCCGCCTGCGCAGCGGAAACGCCAGACTTCAGGCGCCCCAGCAAATAGAGAAAACCATCGGTGCGGCTTTCGATAAACTTCGATTGGGCGAGCTGCGGATGCATCAGCACCGGCACCCAAAGTTCCGTTGGTCGCTCAAGCGTCATGCCGGTGAAGTTTTCGGGAGCGACGCCAATTACCGTCAACGGAAAATCATTCAACGTGATCTTCTGGCCAATCGCATTCTCCGCTGCGCCAAAGTGTTTTCGACTGAAGGTGTCGCTGACTACCACCACCGGCTGACTGCCCGGAGTTTGATCTTCTTCCGGCAGGAACGTCCGTCCCCGTGCTGCTTGAATTCCAAGTACGTCGAAATAGTTTCCCGAAACGTATTCGCTGGGGACTCGTTCGACCCTCTCGTTACTCTTTAACTCCAACTCCGTGCGCGTGAACGCGAGCATCCCATCGAACACTTTGTTCTGCGTGCGAAAGTCGTTGAACAGAGGATACGAAAACGAATTGCTGACGAAGTGCGGGTTGACACTAACGGACGAGATCAGGACCAACTGGTCCGGATCACTTACCGGCAGCGAGCGCAACAACAGCCGGTCAGTGACACTAAAGATTGCCGTGTTTGCGCCGATGCCGAGCGCAAGAGTGATGATGACGATCGCGCTGAAGCCTGGATACTTCAACAGAACACGGATTGATTGACGTATATCACTCATATCTCAATGCCTTTAACGGATCGACTCGAGTTGCGCGTCGCGCCGGCAAGTAACACGCAAGCAACGAGATTACAAACAGTCCCACCGGCACTCCGACAAACGTCACCGAATCGGTAGTAGTCACTTCAAACAACAACGTCGCGAGCAGCCGCGTGACGGCAAACGACGCCGCAAGTCCAACTGCAACACCAATTAGCGCGAGCACGACGCCCCTCGTCACCACCAGCTTCAACACGTCGAAACGCTGCGCGCCAAGGGCCATGCGCACGCCAATCTCGTGCGTTCTTTGCAACACCGAGTACGACATCACGCCGTAAATTCCGACTGCCGACATCACGAGGGCGACGATCGAAAACACGGCTAGAAGCCATGCACTGAAACGCGATCTCGCAACGGAAGTCGAAAGCAAACTCTCCATCGTGCTGATCTCGCCGATCGGTTGTTGTGGATCGAGGGTGCGGATCACTTCACGGGCCGCCGGCGCCACCGCACCTGCATCGCCTCTCGTGCGCAACACTATCGTCATGCCCGGAAAGACCAGTTCCGGGTGCGGCCAGTAAGCGACTGGTTCCACCGCCGTATCGAGACCGAGATGCTTGTGATCGCCAACGACGCCGATGATCTCACTCGGCACGTTCTCGTCCTTCATGTAGATCGTGAGTTGTTTACCGAGTGGGTTCGCACCATTAAGGTTCTTCTTCACAAACGCTTCGTTAACGAGGACGACGTGCCGCATCTCCGTCGCTTCCTGTTGCGTGTAGAAGCGACCCTGCTTCAACGGAATCTGCATTGCTTCGAAGTAGTTGGCATCGGTGACACATACTCCGGTCTTCAGTTCCGTTTCCGGAGGCAGATCCTGGCCGTCAACTTCAACAGTCGTTCCCGAATACAAACCCGTGAATGGCGGTGTGTTGATTGCTCCGGCGGCCGCTACACCGGGAATCGTGCTCATTCGCGCAATCGCTTGTTTGAAAAACTCGATTCGCTTCGGTTCCTCCGGATATTTCGCGGGAGGCAGACTGACCCGAACCGTCAACAAGTTCTGCGCATTGAAACCCGGATCGACTGACTGCAAACGATTGAGACTTCTCACAAGCAGACCAGCGCCAATTAACAACACGAGGGCCAGCGCGACCTGTGAAACAACGAAGACGCTGCGCACGCGATGACCGCCGCCACCAACATTCTTGCCGCCTTCTTTCAGCGAGTCGTGAAGATCGAATCGCGTGGCTTCCAACGCCGGTGCGAGTCCGAAGATGAGACCGGTGATCACGGCGAGACCGAGTGTGAACCCGAGCACCGGCAGATTGACGCCAACTCTCTCTAGATCTATTAGTGCGGGTGGACTCAGTGCGACCAAAGCTTTTGTTCCCCACCAAGCGACCAGCACTCCGAGCGTTCCGCCGATAACAGAAAGCATCACGCTCTCCGTCAACAACTGTCGCGCGATGCGCCAGCGACTCGCGCCGAGTCCTGCACGAACAGCGATCTCTTTCCGTCGCGCACTCGCACGCGCAAGCAGCAGGTTGGCGACATTTGCGCATGCAATCAACAGCACAAAACCGACGGCGCCCAACAAGATCAACAGCGGCTTGCGAATCTCGCCAGTGAACTGCGTTCTCAGCGGAACGATATTCACGCCCCACAGTGTGTTGAACATCGGATACTGCTGTGCGAGCCGCGCAGCAATCGTATCCATCTCGCTTCTTGCTTGTTCGATCGAGACACCGGGCTTGAGTCGCGCGACGGCTGAGGCGAACCGGCCGCGTCGTTGTCGCACCTCGTTAGTGATATGCCATGGCACCCAGATGTCGGCGGGTTTATTGACCTGCGTTCGTCTTTGAATGTGCCAGCCAAAGTTTGCCGGCATTACGCCGATGACCGTTGTCGGATCGTTGTTCAACGTGATCTGGCGTCCCACGATCTGGCTATCGCCACCGAAACGTCGCTGCCACAGTGCGTGGCTGATCACCGCGACTCGTGTTTGAGCGTCGCGTCCGTCCTCGTCGAGAAAAGTGCGACCGACGACGGGGTTCGTTCCGAGTACAGAGAACAGATTGGTGGTTGCATACTGAACCGGCACTTCTTCCGGTTCGCCGTCGCTGGTGAGATTGATCGCACGGTCGAAGAACACGGCCATGTCGCTGAAGACCTGGTTCTGCTCTTTCCAGTCGGTGAAGTTGCCGAGATTGATTACGTTCTGATCGCGACCGCCCTGCCGCCTTTCCCACACGAGCACGAGCTGCTCGGGATCCGAATACGGAAAACTCCGCAGCAAAACGGCATGCACGACACTGAAGATCGCGGTATTCGCGCCGATGCCAAGCGTCAACGCCAGTAGCGCGATGATCGTCATCATCGGACTCTTAAACAACATCCGGATGCCAAAACGAAGATCTGCTAACAACGTACTCATCACTCACACCTCCCGGTCCTGGGTTCTTTGATCTTTGTGCTTTGTACTTTGTTCGCTAGCGAAACTCCGTGTCCAAATCATGTTGTTAACCAGCGCAACGAAACACTAAGTACAAAGAACTAAGTACAAAGAACAAAGACCTAAGTCCCAAGACCCAAGCCTCATTCGCATCGCAATGCTTCCATCGGATCCACTTTGGTCGCGCGCCACGCGGGGACGTAACACGCCAATAGCGCTACGATCGCCAGCAACATCGCCACCACCGCGAACGTGAGCGGATCTTTCGCCTTAACTCCAAACAACAAACTCTCCACCAGTCGCGTCAACGCAAACGCGCTTAACAATCCGATCGCAAGCCCTATCAAGATGAGTTTTGATCCCTGCTTAACGATCATCATCAGCACGTCGCGTCCCTGCGCGCCGAGCGCGAGCCTGATTCCGATCTCGTTCGTGCGTTGGGCCACCGAGTAGCTCATCACGCCATACAAACCGACGATCGTTAATACAAGCGCTACACCAGCGAAGATCGAAAGCAGCGTCGTGTTGAATCGCGGCGCTGCGACGGAGGCTGACATGTACTCCTCCATCGTCTTCACACCAAACAACGGGAGATCGGCATCCATCGACGCAACATCTTTCGTCGCTCCCGAGATCACACTGCGCGGCTCGTTATCGGTCTTGACGACCACCACCATCTGGCTAAACGGGATCTGCGTTTGCGGCACATAGAACGCTGGACGCGGGTCGGTGCTCAGTCCTCGATTACGTACGTCGCCAACAACACCGACGATCTCTCGCATGGTGGATTCGTCACCTTCAATTGAAGAGACGCCGGGATGGATCCGCTTTCCGATCGGGTCTTCGTTCGAAAAATACTGGCGCGCAAAGGTCTCGGTGATGATGATCACCGGCGTCGAGCCGTGTCGATCGTTGTGATCGAAATCGCGGCCCTTGAGAATCGGAATGCCCATCGTGCGGAAGTAATGGGTGCCTGTGGTGAAGAAGTCACCCGAAGGTTCGTCTTTCTCAGGGACCGGCCGTCCCTCAATTTGAAAAGAGATACTGAACCGCTCGTCACTGAGTGGCAGCGGGTATATCGCGCTCGCCGACTTCACGCCAGGCGCTGTTTCCAGTCGCCTCTTGAGATCGATGTAGAACTGGCTTTGCTTTGCGTAGTTGTATTTGATCTCCGGCAGCGCGAGGCCGAACGTCATGACATTCTGCGGCTGCAAACCGCTGGGCACCCTTTGCAAACGCCAGAGACTCTGGATCAACAATGCGGCGCAAACCAGGAGCACCACCGCGATCGCCAACTCAGTCACGACCAACATGCTGCGAACGGGATTGCGTCGCGCGCCTTCGCCTGTTCCGCGTCCACCTTCCTTCAGCGAGTCGACCAGTTCGCTCTTCGACGAATGAAATGCCGGGACCAGACCAAAGATCAGTCCCGTTAGCACAGAGACACCGGCGGTGAATCCCAACACGCGCCAATCGATCGCGACTTCGACCGCGCGCGGAATATCTTCCTTGCCGAGCGCGATCAGTAAGTCGGACCACCACACGGCGAGTAACAAACCGGCCGCGCCACCTGCCAGCGACAACAGCACGCTCTCGGTCAACAACTGTCGAATCACGCGCATGCGGCTAGCACCAAGAGCTGCGCGTATCGCCATCTCCTTGTGACGACTCGTTGCTCGCGCGAGCAGCAGGTTCGCGACATTTGCGCACGCGATCAACAACACGCATGCCACCGCTCCCAACAAAATGAGCAGCGCCGGACGGACGTCGCCGACCATCGCGGAAAGCGCCGACTCCACCCGCAGGCTCTTATTTGTGTTTTGATCCGGATACTGTTGCTCCAAACGCGCGGCGATCGCCTTCACTTCCGCCTGCGCCTGCTCTTCGGCGACACCGGGTTTCAGGCGTCCGATGACGCGCAAGAAGTGCGCGCCTCGTTGATCAGTGACCGGAGTCTTGCCCTCAGCGTCTTCTGCGATCGTGGTCCAAAGATCGACCGGATCGTTCTGAATCGGAAACTCGAATGTCGCGGGCATCACACCGACGACGGTGTATGGTCTACCCGCGAGCGTGATCGTCTTATTAAGGATGTTCGTATCGGAGTTGAATCGTCGTGCAAACAGTTGCTGACTCAGGATCACGACACGTCCGCCGGTGGAAGGCTTGTCTTCTTCGGCGCTGAAGGTGCGGCCGTGGAGAGGCGCGACGCCGAGCAACGGAAAAAGATCGGCAGTCACTACGGCGCCCTGAACGCGCGCCGGTTCGCCGCTGCCCGTCATGATGAAGTCGCCGCTGTAATACGAAGCGACGCGTTCGAAGACCGTGTTCTGGTCGCGCAGATCGAAAAAGTTTGGATACGAATGTGAACCACGGTTGTATCCGCGCTGCTGGTCCGTTTCGAAGACTGAAACTAACGAGTCGGGATTTGGAAAAGGCAATGGCCGCAAGAGCACCGCGTTTACGACGCTGAAGATTGCGGTGTTGGCGCCGATGCCGAGCGCCAGCGCGATCGTAGCGACGATGCTGATGCTCGGCGACTTGAGCAGCATTCGTAAACCAAAGCGAATGTCCTGAAGGAGTGTGTTCATAACCTATTGCCCTTGCCCTTGTTCCAGGGTGTTTGTACTCGTTTGAACTTTGTATTTTGTGCTTGGTACTTTGTGCTCAAGAAAACATCACGCTTAAAGTTGTCTCTTACGCTAGACAAAGAACCAAAGAACCAAAGAACCAAGCACAAAGCACAAAACCTAAGCCCCAAACACCTAAGACCCTAACTTCCTTACTCGTCTCTCAGTGCAACCATTGGATCGACTCGCGACGCGCGACGAGCGGGAACGTATCCCGCCAACGCCGCAACTCCAGCGAGTAGCAAAGTAGCGAGGGCGATTGTCAGTGGATCGTTCGGTTTCAACTCGTAAAGCAGAGTTGCCGCAGTTTTGGTTAAAGCCAGGGACGCAAACACGCCGATCGCAAGACCGATCACCACAAGCACCAACGCCTCACGCAACACGAGCCAGAGAACGCTGAGACGATGTGCGCCAAGGGCCATGCGAATACCGATTTCGTTCGTGCGACGGGCGACGCCGTACGACATCACGCCGTACAGCCCGACACACGCCAGTAATAGCGCGAGCAGTCCGAAGAACGCAGCGAGCCGGGCCACCAGTTTCTGTTGGACCAGCGAGCGTCCGATGTGATCCGACAGGCTCACGACTTCGTCGACCGGAAGGTTGCGATTCACTTGCGTGATCGTTCTCCGGATCTGCGGTACTACCGAACTCGACGATCCCGAAAACCGCACGACAAGGTTACTTAGCGAGTCAGGCTGCTGGGCGTACGAGTAATATGCCATCGGCAGAAATTCTTCCGTCAAGCTTCCATACTTCGCGTCCTTCACGACGCCAATGACTTCGATCTTGTTGCTCGATTCCGGTCCACTGATACCGAACCGCTTGCCTAAAGGAGAGCCGTTCGGAAAGAACCGTTTGGCCATCGATTCGCTGATTACGGCCACCGTTTGCGACTGCGCGGTATCGCGTGGACCAAACCCGCGGCCGAGAACCAGCGGCAGACCCATCGCGGCAAAGAAGTCAGCACCAACAACGTTGTTCCGCACCTGGCGGCTTTGACCTTCCGGAAAACCCGGCTCGTTAGTGAATGCGCGAGTGGTCCAGAACCCCTGGTTGAAAGTGATGAAAGCAAAGGAGGCAGCCTGCACGCCCGGAACTGCTTTGACCTTGTCTTCCACTTCTTTCAGCAAAACCGGCAGCTTCGGATCGTCGGCTTTCAATCCTGTCGCAGAGGTGTCGACTTGGAACAGCAGCACGTTCTCCTGATCGAATCCGCTGGGTATGCTCTGCAAGTTGATCAGGGTCCGGACAAACAAACCAGCGGCAACGAGTAGCAGCAGCGACAGGGCCACTTGTCCGACTACGAAGGCCTTGCCGAGCGGATTGCGCAGTGTGTTCGTCTTGCCGCGCTTGAGTGAGCTGTTTGGTTCGATTCGTGAGGCGCGCAATGCAGGGGCAGTGCCAAAAATGATCGCACAGACGACAGCGATGCTGAACGTGAATCCAAGCACGCGCAGGTTTGGTGTGACATCAAGCGGCAACGCCTCCGGACCATTCGACGCCATGAACAACAGCAACTTGCTGCCCCACCACGAAAGACCAATGCCTGCCAGTCCGCCGACGATCGCCAGCAACGCGCTCTCGGTGAATAGTTGACGAACGAGTCGCGCGCGTCCGGCGCCGACGGCCAACCGCACTGCAAACTCTTTACTGCGAGCTGCACCCTGGGCCAACAGCAAGTTCGCCACGTTTGCGCTCGCGATCAGCAGCACGAGTGCGACCACGCCCATTAGAACCTTCAGTGAAAGGGAGAATTGCTCGCGCAGTGACGACAGACCGCGGCGCATCGGAGTGAGTTCAACGCGTGCGTTTTGCAGCGCCTGCACTCGATCCGGTGCTGGCTGCGAACCGGCCCGTGCTTCCAACGATTGTTTGAAAAGCAGACTGACCGCCGCGTTTGCCTGGTCGGAAGTCACACCGTCTTTCAGACGGCCAATTAGAAACAGCGATTGAAACGATTCGTTGTTTCGTCCATCCCAGTGCATCGGCGGCAACTGTTTTTCCATCGCCAGCGGCACCCACATGTCAGGCGCCGAGCCGACGGTGGTCCCAAAAAACTCCGACGGAGCAACGCCGACGATTGTGTAAGCGACGTCGTCGATAGTGATCGTCTTGCCGATCGCATTCGGATCCTGGGCCAGTCGTTGTGTCCACCACGCGTGACTGACAACAGTCACCGGATGGCCGCCGACCGTCTGATCGTCGGCATCGTTCAGAACGCGACCGACATGAGCATTCACGCCCAGAACGGGGAAATACGTGCCGGATACAAGTTGGACCTTAAGTTGTTCGATATCGCTCGTGCCGTTCGTGTGGACAAAACCGTGTACGGTCCACTCGATGCTGAGAAGACTGGCGACGCCGGAAAATACGTCAGTTCGTTGCTGCACCTGTCGATAGAAGGGATACGCGAAGAGGTCCCAGCTCTCGTTGGGAAATGCATTCGTCACTCCCATGTTCTTGCCGTTGCCGAAGAGGACCAGCTTGTCAGGCTCGTGCACCGGCAGCGACTTGAGCATCACAGCGTCGAGCAAACTGAAGATGGCTGTGTTTGCGCCGATGCCAAGCGCGAGCGAGAGCACCGCGATCAATGTGAACGCGGGTTTTTTCCACAACATGCGAAAGCCGTACTTAATATCGTTTAGCATCGGTTTTTCTCATTCGTATCTCAACGCAACAAGTGGATCGACCTTCGTCGCGCGGCGCGCCGGCGCATAGCAAGCGAGTAACGCGGCTAGGGGTAACGCAACGATCACGACCGCAAACGTCATCGGATCCGTGGTAGTTACTCCGAATAGCAAAGCGCTCATCAGTCGCGTCAATGCAAACGCGACTACGGCGCCGATGAGCGTGCCGGCGATCACGAGTCGCAATCCGTGTCCGAGTACGAGTCGCGCGATGTCCCGCGCGCTCGCGCCCAGTGCAACACGTACGCCGATCTCATGCGTTCTCTGTCGCGTGACGAAACTCATCACGCTGTAAACGCCGGTTAGGGCCAGCATCAATGCGAGCCCGGCGAATGCTCCCAACAATGCCAAATTGAAACGTCGCGCTTTAAGTGAATCAGAGACCAACTGGTCCATCGTTGTGACGGAGTAGAACGGCTGGTCCGGACTCGTTTTCCAAATGCTTTCGCGTAGCGCAGGTATCAGGGCCGTTGCGTCATTGCGCGTACGAATGACGTATATAAGCGAACCTGAAGGTGACTGCGCATGAGGACGATAGAACTCAGGCCGCGTAGGTTTGTCTAAACCGTCCTGGCGAACGTCGTTGACGACGCCGACAATCTGCAACGTCAGCGGTCCGGGTTGACTGCGGCCACCGCTGCGCAGGGTAAACGTTCTGCCCACCGGATCCTCGTTGGGCCAATAACGCTGGGCCATCGTGTCGTTGATAACGGCGACCTTCAACGAGCTGCCGTCGTCAAACTGATCGAACACTCGGCCACGCAGCAGGCGCATTCCAATTGCCTGAAAATATCCACCCGTGGCGGTATTGGCCTGTGCCATCGGTTCTTGCCCGGCCGGCCGTGGAGGTTGGCCGTCGACGGTTAAAGGAACGGAGGTTGTCGTGCTGCTCTCCAGCATTGGGAGCGCAGTCGTGATGCCCGCCGCTTCGACGTCAGGCATTTCCTGGATGCGCTTCAAAGTCTCGTTGACATACGCGGCTCGCTTGTCAGGCGTCGTATACCTGCCCCAGATGAAGGCCTGTAACGACGCGATTCGATCGACGGCAAATCCCGGATCGACATTGACCAGACTGACAAAACTACGCACGAGCAGACCAGCTCCGATTAACAGCACAACCGCGAGTGCGATTTCGGTTACGACCAGACCGTTGCGCAGGCGATGACCCGTTAAACTCGATGAAAACGTAGTCGCCGCTTCTTTCAAACCACGTTGCAGATCCGGCTTAGAGAACTTCAGCGCGGGAGCGATGCCGAAAAGAACGGCCGTAACGAGACCGACAGTCGTAACGAAAACGAGAGTTGGACCATCAACACCGACTTGCTCGATGCGCGGAATGTCGCCGGGGTTGAGAGCGACGATCAGGTGGATGCACCAACGGGCGAGGAAAATTCCGGCGCCACAACCGAGCAACGCGATCAGTAAACTTTCGGTTAACAGTTGGCGGAGGAGCCTGCTTCGTCCGGCGCCAATCGCGGCGCGAATCGCAAACTCACGCTCACGATCAGCGCCACGCGCGAGCAGGAGGTTGGCGACGTTCGTGCAAGCGATCAGAAGAACAAAACCGACTGCGCCGAGTAGAATCCAAAGCGCCAGTCGCCATTTCCCTTTCAAATGCTCTGGCAGCGTGATTGCCGTCACGCCGAGGCCGCTGTTGGTTGCCGGATATTCCACGCCCAAATTACGCGCGATGCCTGCCATGTCGGCGCGCGCCTGTTCGAGTGTGACACCCGGCTTCAATCGCCCAATGACGTTCAGGTAAGTCGCCTTACGTTGTTGTCGGAGATCTTCGGTGAGGGCTTGCGGCGCCCAGATCTCTTCGTCTACCTCCAGAAAGTGCAGACGGAAATCGGGTTTCATAACACCGACGACAATCATCGGTTGCTCGTCGAGCGTCAGGGTTTTACCGATGATCGAGGGATCACCGCCAAAACGGCGTTGCCATAACGAGTGACTAAGCAACACGACGTTGTTCCGGCCGTCGTCATATTCATCGGCGGCAAAGACGCGGCCGTGCATCGGCTGGGCGCCGAGAATGTCAAAGAAGCCTCTTGATACGAGCGCTGCGCGTAACGAAACGGGCTCGCCCTCGGCGACATAGTCGAGACTGTAGGGATTGGCAAAAGCGAGCTGTTCAAACGACTGCTGCCGGTCACGCCAGTCGAGAAAGTTCGCGGGAGACACATCGTCGCGCTCAATACCATCGACGGTGTTGTTTTCGAACAACGTGACGATCCGGTCTGACTCGGCAAAGGGCAGGTCGCGCAGAAGCACGCCGTTGACGACGCTGAAGATCGCAGTGTTCGCGGCAATGCCTAGCGCGAGCGTCAGGACGACGACGAACGTGAAGCTCGGGTTGCGCACGAAGATCCGCAACGCGTAGCGAATATCCTGAAGGACTTCTTTTATCATTTTGGTTCTTGGTCCTTGGTACTTAGTACTTTGTACACTTGTGCCACTTCGCCATTCCAAGAACAAAGCACAAAGCACAAAGCTCTAAGTTCATTCGTATCTCAGGGCTTCAAGTGGATCTACTTTCGTTGCACGGCGCGCGGGCAGGTAACACGCGAGCAAGGCAACGGCGACGAGTCCTAACGAAACAATCGCAAGCGTCAGCGGGGAGCTGGGTTCGACCCCAAACAGCAACGATCCAATCAAACGTCCGAACGCCACTGAAGCTCCGAGTCCGGCCAAAACGCCGACACCTACAAGCACCACACCGCGAAACATCACGAGGCGAAACACGTCGCGTCGTTGCGCACCAAGCGCGACGCGAATTCCGATCTCGCGTGTGCGGCGCGCAACTGTAAACGTCAACACACCATATAAACCGAGCGCGGTCAGCAAGCTTGCGAGCATGCCGAACGCCGACGAGAGCCACGTCACCAGTCGCTCCTGAATCAGTGACTCGTCGATCTCCGCGCTCAGTGTCTTGACGTTGTAAAGCGGCAGGTGCGGATCGAGATTTTTTAGTTGGGCGCGCAACGATTCAGCGACCGTGTCTGGTCCACTCGTCGTCTTCACGTGCAGCGTCAGGTTCGTCAACTGTTTCTGCTGCGTCACCGGCAGGTAAAAATGACGTCGCGTGTTGCGACGGAGATCGATGTACTGCGCGTCTTTGACAACGCCGACGATCGTCATGTCGGGAACATCGTCGAGCCCGATTCGTTTGCCGAGCACGTCGGTCGAGCCGAAGAAGTGGCGCGCCATCTTCTCGTTGAGAATGACGACTTTCGGAGTGCCGAGCCGATCCTGGTCGTTGAAGTCGCGTCCGTTCAGCAGGGGTATGCCGAGCACTTTGAAGTAGTCGCTGGAGACGACTGTCACGTCGCTCGAAGTTCGTTCACCTTCGCGCGGATTGTATCCCTCGATAACGAGACTGAGTTGGTCCCAACCTCCGGAGATCGGTGTGTCAGACGCGAGGCTCGCCGACGCGACTCCCGGCAACGCTCGCGTGCGCGACAACAACTCGTCGTAGAAGCTCATCGTGCGCTCGGGCGAATAACCGTTGAGTGCGGGGTTCACACTCGCAAACAGAACGTTTTCTTTACCGAATCCTGTATCGACCGCGCGCAGGTTCTGCAATGTCTTGACCATCAGCACTGCGCTCACCAGCAGCGGCAACGACAATGCGACCTGGACCAGGATCAACGCACTGCGGAAACTCAGCAGTCTTCCACCCGAAGTGAAGCTGCGTGTTTCTAAACGCAGACCCGGTACGAATCTTTGCCGCGCAACCTGGATCGCAGGGACCAGACTGAACGCGATTCCCATTACGATCGCGAGTCCCAGGATGAATAAGTACAAACGCCAGTTGTTTGGAACGTTGAGGTTGGCGCGAAAGTCTTGCGGGATGAACATCAGCAGCCCGGCCTTCAGCCAGAGCGCGATCGCGATGCCGACAGCCCCGCCGACGATTGAAAGCACAACACCTTCCGTTAACCACTGTCGGAGCAGTCGCCAGCGTCCGGCACCGAGCGCGAGACGAACGGCAGTTTCGGGTGCTCGCACGGTCGCGCGCGCCATCATCAAATTAGCGAGGTTCGCGCCCAGAATCAGCAGCACCGCGCACGTCGCGCCGAGCAACAGCAGCAGCGACGTCTTCATGTCGACTTGCAACGAACGCAGTCCCTGATCGCCGGGCAATACGGCGATCCTGCCAGCGATAAAACGTTCGCGCGCAGCGTTCGAAACGCTCGACGGCAAATCCTGCGCTTCAAGCTCGCGAATCTGCCGATAGAGAACGTCCATCGACGCCTGCGCCTGTTCTTTCGAAACGTTCGGTTTGAGCCGGGCCATAACGCTGAGCCACTGGTGTCGCCGGCTGGTCAGTCGCGTGGGCGGGAGCGGATTGAAGACCGGCGTCATCATCATCGGCACGCGCACGTCTGGATTGCCGGAAAGATCGACCCCGTAGAACGACGGCGGCGTGACGCCGAGGACAATCAAAGGATGTTCGTTGACAAGGATTGTCGTGCCGATGATGTTTGGATCTTTCGCAAACCGTCGTTCCCAGAACTGGTAACTGATAACGGCGACGGGGTGCGCACCCGGCGTGCGATCATCATCCTGTGTGAAGAGACGTCCGGCCCATGGGCGCACGCCAAGCACTTCGAAGAAGTTTCCACTCACCATCTCGCCGCGGACGCGTTCGTTCTGATCGGCGTAACTGACATTCATCTGCGCGCCGCCGCGGGTGATGACGCCGGAGAAGACATCGCTGCGATCGCGCAGGTCCTGATACATCGCGTAAGAGAACGTGCTCTCGGTGCCTGGTCCTTCCTTTGGATCGTAAGCGGAGAGCACCACGAGCTGATCGGGATCGCTGACCGGCAGGCTTTGCAGCAACACCTTGTCCGTGATCGAAAAGATCGCGGCGTTGGCACCGATGCCGAGCGCGAGCGTGAATACAACCACCGCCGTAAAGCCCGGGTTCTTGGCGAGCAGGCGGACCGCGTAGCGAACGTCCTGGAGGATCTGTGTCATCAGTGATCTCATTCACTCGTACCTCAACGCGACCAAAGGATCGACCTTCGACGCCCGTCGAGCGGGGATGTAACACGCAAATAGTCCGATCAGGACTAACCCGACTGAAACCACGACAAACGTCGTTAGATCCGTACTAGAAACTCCGAAGAGCAAACTCGACATCAAGCGCGTCAACGCAAATGCGCCTGCAAGTCCGAGGGCGAGTCCCAAGAGAACCAGCACCATTCCATCGCTCATAAACAACCGCAGCACGTCGCGATGTCCGGCACCGAGGGCCATGCGAATCCCGACTTCGTGCGTGCGTTGTGAGACTGAATACGAGAGCACTCCGTAAACACCCGTGGCAGCGAGTATCAGCGCCAACGCCGCGAATGCCGCAAACAACAGCGCATTGAAGCGGCGCGGCGATGCTTCGCGCGCGAGCACACTTTCGAACGTCGCGATCTCGTTGACGGGCACGTTCTTGTCGAGCGTGTTGATTGCGCGCGTCACTGCCGCCGTCAGCGCCTGCGGATCTGTGTTGTTGTAACGAACCGAGAGCGTTGAGTTTCGCTGCGGCGAACGACCAAGGGGCGTGTACATCGTGATCAGCGGTTTGGTTTGCGAGCCGTAATCTCGCACTTCCTGAACCACGCCAATGATCTCGTGCCAATGCGGACCGTCGTACGCAAGTCGCTTGCCGACCGCGTCTTCAGTGGGCCAGAAGCGGCGCGCGAGGTTTTCGTCTACCAGTACTACCGGCTTCCCTTGTTCGTCCTCATCGCGCGTGAACGTGCGTCCGCGCAGAAGCGCAATTTTCATCGTCTGAAAGAAATCGGCACTGACGACGGCTTGCTCGACATTGATCTGTTCGCCGGGTTTGAGTGAGCGGTGACCCTCGGGTGCGATGTCGCTGTGATCTCCGTCCCCAACACCTGGCAGCGCTCCGGAGATGGAGGCGTTTTCAACGCCTGGCTGGGACCGCACCGTGTCCAGCACCTGTTGCAGAAACCGGCTAAGATCCGCTGGCTTGCGATAGTGGCCGCGCGACACTTTCACTTCCATCGTGAGTACGCCGTTTGGATCGAATCCATTATCAGATTTCAACAGTGTCACGAGGCTCTTGACCATGAGACCCGCGCCGATGAGCAATGCGACTGACACTGCGACTTCGCTCACAACCAACGCGCTGCGCAGTTTCTTGCCCCGGCCGTCGCTGGTTGTCGAGGCGCTGTCTTTCAACGTCTCCTGTAGATCCGTTTTGGAGAAACGAAGCGCAGGCGCGAGTCCGAAAAGAATTCCAGTAAGGATGGAAGCACCGATGTTAAAAGCGAGGACGCGGCCGTTGATGTTGACGCCGGTCATGCGCGGCACTGTATCGTGGGCCACCTTTTGCAGAAACGACATAGCCCACGAAGCAAACAACAACCCAACTACGCCGCCTGTGAGCCCGAGTAGCAAACTTTCGATCAGCAACTGTCGCACGATCCGCCAGCGTGAAGCGCCGAGTGCTGCGCGTACCGCAAACTCCTTTCTTCGCGTCGCGGCGCGCGCCAGCAAAAGATTCGCGACGTTCGCGCACGCGATTAGCAGGACGAGTCCGACCGCGCCGAAGAGAATCTTCAACGCCGTTCCGACGTTGCGGGTAATGCTGTCCTGTAGTGAAGCGACTGTGATCGTGTCAGCGCCTGCATTGGCCCTCGGATACTCGTTAAAGAGCTGTTTCGCGATCCGGTCCATCTCTGCTCGCGCCTGTTCGATCGTGACGCCAGGTTTCAAACGCGCGATTACATTTCCAGCCGTCCGAACGTCCCGAGTGTGCGTTTGCACATTCATCGGGCCCGTTAACAACCACAGCGGCGGTGGTCCCTGGTGAACGAAGCTTTCCGGCATCACACCAATGACGGTGAAGCTTCTGTCGTCGAGCATTACCTGTTTGCCGACGACATTCGGATCGCCTCCGAACCGTTGTTGCCAGAACTCATGACTGATGATTGTGACTGGCGCAGCGCCGGTCTTGTCGTCGGCTTCGGTGAAGTCGCGGCCGAGCATGGGCGTGGCCCGCATCACCTTGAAGTATTCGAAAGTGACGAGGCGAGCGTTAAGGTTTTCGGCCTGATCGGTGCCGGTAACGTTTGTGGAAAAACCGCGGAAAGCCGACATCGATTCGAAGACCTGGTTGCGTGCGCGCCAGTCGTTGAAATTCAGGTAAGAAACCCAACGGTTGGACACTTCGGGACCTGATTCCGCCATCCACACGATGCGATCCGCTTCGGCGTACGGTAACGGCTTGAGCAACACCGCATGGACCACGCTGAACATCGCCGTGTTGACGCCGATTCCCACAGCGAGGGTCAACACTGACAGCGCCGTGAAGCCCGGATGTTTCCGCAACCAACGAAGGCCATAGATGAGGTCTTGAAGCATGTTCGAGTTACTCACTTCGCAAGGCGATTAATGGATCGACTTTCGTTGCCCGCCGCGCTGGCAGGTAACAGGCGACTAGTCCAACCATCGCTAATCCCAGTGCAACGACGACAAACGTCACAAAATCCGTGCTCGAAATACCGAACAGCAAACTCGACACGAAGCGCGTCAACGCAAACGCGACGGCCAGGCCAAAAACAAGTCCGAAGAACACGAGAGTCATTCCTTGACGGATAAAGAAGCGCAGCACGTCGCCGCGTTTCGCGCCGAGCGCCATGCGCACGCCGATCTCCCGCGTGCGCCGGCTGACGGAGTAGGACAACACTCCGTACAAGCCGGCGCAGGCCAGCAACAAAGCAAGAACTCCAAACAGACTGGCAAGCGTCGCGATCAAACGCTCCTGGCCCAGCGTTTCGTCGACTTGTTGTTCGAGGGTCTTGACGCGGAACACCGGAAGGTTCGGTTCGAGCGCCTGCACCTCGTGTCTGATCGCTCCGACGACGGCAAGTGGATCGCCTGCGGTGCGAACTTGAAAAGTGGTCTCGCGCCAGGAGCTGGGATCTTGGAGGAACGGAACATAGAAAGTGCGCGGTGTTCGCTCTTTGACGCTTTCGGCTTTGGCGTCTTTCACGATGCCGACGATCTCGACCTCGCCACCGTCGTTCGCGCCGCGATCGAAACGGCGGCCGACCGGATCGTTAGATCCGAAGTAGTAACGTGCGAACGCTTCGTTGACGACGGCGACCTTCGGCGACGTTTCGTTGTCTTGCGGGCCTATGTCGCGTCCGCGCACGATCGTCATGCCGAGCGTGCGGAAGAAGTTTGGTCCAACTTGTGAAAGGTATGGCACGTCGAGTTCGACGCGATCGCCTGATCGTGACAGTTGGTTTTCCTGCGCGGGCGGAGTGAAACCGGGCACAATGATACTTCCCTGCGTTCCGCTACCGCTTAGTAAACCCTGCCGCGACAGACTGGCAGACGTCACACCGGGCACGCCGCCAACACGCTCAAGCATTTGTTTGTAGAGGCCGCCGATCTGTTCGCGGCGGTAATTGATCAACTGCGGATCGACGGAGAAGACGAGCACGTGTTCGCGTTGGAAGCCGAGATCGACGCTGCGCAACTGGCTGAGCGTACGAATGAAGAGGCCTGCGCCCACGAGCAACGCGAGGGAGACGGCAACTTGTGTGACAACGAGCGTGCGGCCCCAACCAAACCAGCGACTACCGCCGCCCATCGAAGTGTCTTTCAACGACGGTGTGAGATCGAGTCGCGTCGCCCGCCACGCTGGAGCTAAACCAAAGACGATCGCCGCCATGATCGAAATGAATGCGGTGAAAGCGACGATGCGAAGATCGAGCGGCGCGTTGATCGAAACCGGAGCGCCGGCGCTGAAACTGTTCTGTCCGCTGGAAAAAACCGTCAGAAGTAGACTGCTGGACCATGAAGCAAGCAGCAATCCCAGTCCCCCGCCGAGAAATGCGAGCAGCATACTCTCGATCAACAACTGTTTGACGATTCGCCAGCGACTCGCACCGAGGGCGATACGTAACGCGATCTCTTTTTCGCGTGCCGCGGCGCGGGCAAGTAGCAGGTTTGCGACGTTCGCGCAGGCGATCAATAAGACGAGACCGACGACGGCCATCAATAGTCGCAACGGAGTCGAAAACTGCTGTCGTAGCGCGTTGAATCCTTGCGTCGCCGGCAGTAATCGCAGCGATAGTTTCTGAATGGCGTCTCGTTTTTCGGGCGTCAACTCAGATCCGGCTTGTTCGAGTGCTGCTTGCTGCACCACTAATGAGAGCGCGGAGCGTGCGCGAGGTTCATCGGCGCCGGGTTGCAAACGAGCAAGGATGAAAGGAAGCGTGCTGTCAGTGATGCGTGTGCGACGCGGCAGGATCACTTCGCCGCTTCGCGAAGGAAGAAACACATCCGGTGCGCTGCCGACGATCACGCCAAAGAACTCCGGCGGCGTTACGCCGACAACGGTGAACGGGCGATTATTCACGATCAGGTTTCGCCCGACTATCAGCGGGCTCGCCCCAAACCGCCGCTTCCAATACGCATCGGTGATCACTGCAACCTGTTGGCTTCCGGTTTCACTGTCGTGGGCATCAGTGAAAGTCCTGCCGACCGCAGCATCAACGCCGAGCGTCGAAAAGAAACTGCCCGACACGAGTTGACCTTCGATCACTTCAGGCGATCCGTTGAAACTGGCGTTGATGCGCGTCGCAAACCCGAAATAACACGCATCCGCCAGCAACTGATTCTGACCGCGCAGTCGCTCGTAAGTGCGGTACGAAATGTTTGTCGAACGCTTCACCGACGGTTCACCCGTTTCGAGAAACACGAGCTGTTCGGGTTGTCTTACCGGCAGCGTCTTCAACAACACCGCATCGAGCAGACTGAAGATCGCAGCGTTCGCACCGATGCCCAGCGCCAGGGAAAGCACCGCCATCGCCGTGAACCCCGGATTCTTAATCAAAACCCGAACTGAATAACGAAGGTCATTCATACAATCTGCGTTACTCGTATCTCAGCGCCACCAGCGGATCGACTTTCGTTGCACGGCGCGCCGGGATGTAGCACGCGATCAGCGCAACCACAGTCAACAGGGCTGCAATCGCGCCGTAGGTAAACGGATCTGAAACCTTCACCCCGAACAACATGTCCGACAACTTGACCCAACTCTCCAAGTACCTCGTCAACACATAGGCACCGATCAGTCCCAGCACAACGCCGAGCACAGCCAGCACCATTCCCTGCCGCACGATCATCTTCAACACGCTCGCGCGACTAGCGCCGAGCGCCATGCGAATGCCGATCTCGTGTGTGCGCTGAGAAACCGTGTACGCCAGCACGCCAAACAATCCGATCGCGGCGAGTTGCTGGGCCAACAAACCAAAAAGTGTCAACAGCTTCGCGAACAATCGTTCCATGCGGAGCGTTTCGTCGGCTTGTTCGATCTGCGTCCTGATTATTCCGAGTGGCAGGTTTGGTTCGATTTCCTTGATGGCCTGGCGCATGGCGGCGATGACCGCAGTCGCATCGGCGCTCGAAGTCCGCACTTCGAAAGTGCCGAATTGCATCGGGCGTTCTTGTCGAAATGACGTGTAGACAGTTGGGGGGATCTCGTCGCGTTGACGCGTGTACTTCGCGTCTCTCGAGATACCGACGATCTCGATCTCGTCTGGTTTCGACGTATCGAAGGTGAAGCGTTTTCCCACCGCATTCTCGTTGGGGAAATACTTGGCCGCGAACGTTTGATTTACGACGGCTACTTTTGGTGTCTTCGTGTCGTCATGCGGAGTAAACGTGCGACCCTGTAGCAACGGAATCCCCATCGCCTCGAGGAAGTTCTCGCGGACCTGGTGCCGGTGACTGTCGCCGGTAGGCTTGAGTCGTCCCTCGGCGTCAGGCGTCGCGTTCAACGCCTCGCGCAGAAACACGCTACTCGAGCTTGAACCCTGAGCCAACAACGCCATGCGCGAAAAGGTAACTGTCTGCACGCCCGGGACGCTCTCGATCCGTTCGCTGATTTGCGGATAGAGTTGTCGAAGCTGTTCATCTTTGTATCCGATCAGGCCCGGCTGAATTTCAAACAGCAACAGATTCTGTGTGTTGAAGCCGGGGTCAACGCGTTGCAGGTTTACCAGCGTGCGCACAAAGAGTCCCGCACCGACCAGCAGCAACAACGACAGCGCCACCTGAAACACGACCAGCCCGCGACTCAACCACGAACGATGGACCGCGCTCGATGTTCGTCCTGACTCTTTTAGTGCCGGTGTCAGATCAAGTCTTGTGGTTCGCCACGCGGGTGCGAGGCCGAAGAGGATCCCGGTCGCTAGTGAAAGTGCGATGGTGAAGCCGAGAACGCGCCAATCGAGTTGCGGGTCAAGCGCGCGCATGCCGCGTCCGCCCCAGTCACTGACCGCCAGCAGTCCATCTTTGATCCAGACCGCGAAGACGAGTCCAAGCGCACCGCCGAGAACTGAAAGCAGCACGCTTTCTGTAAGCAACTGCCGCATCAACCGTCGTCGACTAGCGCCGAGGGCGAGTCGCAAACCGATCTCTTTTTGTCGCCCAGCGGCGCGCGAGAGCAGCAGGTTCGCAACGTTGGCACAAGCAATCAAAAGCACCAGCCCGACTACGCCCAGCAGAAGATAAAGCGATGGCTTGTAGTAGTCGCGCCGGTTCATCTCGCCCTGTCCGCCCGGATCCGCAAACAGGCGGGGGAAATGTTTCGGATCGAGCTCGGCGATCTTGTTTCCGCCCGAGGCAGCGGCCTGCGCCTGTCGCGCTGCTCGATGCTCGAGAACTGACTGTTGAAACGCGTTCTCCAACTGCGCGTGCGCCTGTTCAGGCGTCGCGCCTGGTTTCAGACGGCCCATCAAACGCAGCCACCAAATGCCGGCGCCATTCATGTACGACTGTTTGCGATCGACATACAGCAGCGGCTCTGTTTGTAGCGGTATGTGAAAGTCAGGGCTTGAGCCGACATTCATCGTGCCGTTAAATCCCGGCGGCGTTACGCCGATGATCGTGAAAGCGACGTTGTTGAGGTTGATCTGCCTGCCGACAATTGAGTTGTCGCTACCGAAACGTTCCTGCCAGTAGCGATAACTCATGAGGGCAACGGGAGTCGCGCCGGGCTTGTCGTCTTCGTCGGTCAACGTGCGGCCGAGAAACGGCTGCACGCCCAGGCCGGTGAAATAGTTTCCGGAAACCACTTGTCCGCTCGTGAGTTCGGCCTGTCCTCCGGCGTTGACGTTTAATGAGACCTCGGAGAAGGCAAATAGATCCGATACCGGACCTTGCTGTTCGCGCATGCGCTGGTAACTCTGGTACGCGAACGAGGTCATGTTGCGTTGCCCCGTGGCGGGATCGGTACGTGATTGGCCGTTATAACCACCGACACCGAATTCCCTCGGCGCGACCGAGCGAAACAGGACCAACCTTTCCGGCTCGTGCACTGGCAGCATTTTCAACAGCATCGCATCGACGACACTGAACAAAGCCGTATTCGCACCAATCCCAAGCGCAAGCGACAACAAGGCAATCGCCGTCAGCCCCTTCTGCTTGAGCAGCATGCGAAAGCCGTATCGAAGATCTTGAATCAATGTATGCATCTGCTATCCCCCATCACTCGTCTCGTAGCGCTTCTATTGGTTCGACTCGACTGGCGCGCAAAGCTGGTAGCAAACAGGCGAGCAAGGCAACGACGAGCAGGAGGAAGAAGATTCCTCCAAACGCGCGTACGTCGAAGGCGTCCACTCCAAACAACGTCGATCGCATCGCACGTCCAACCAGGTACGCGCCTGCTAGCCCAATCGCCGCTCCAACAAGCGCAAGGATCGTCCCTTCTTTCAGGACCATCCTGACCACTCCTGAACGCTGTGCGCCGAGCGCCATGCGAACACCAAACTCTCTCGTGCGTTGCGCAACACCAAACGCCATCACGCCATAAATCCCGACCGCCGCAAGCAACAGTCCCAACGCGCCAAAGCTCGCAAACAACACGACACTGAAACGGTCGATCGCCAACGACTCATTGACGATCTCGTCGATCGTTTGCACACCCGCCAGCGGCACGTCGGGATCAACTGAACTCACAGCCGCGGCGACACTCTTCATCAACGCTTTCGGATCGCCTTGTGTCTTTATCGCCAGTGACGCCGGGAAGGGATTCTGCGCAAACGGCACATTCATTTCGGGAACGTCTTCACGACTTCCCGCGCCGCGCACGTTGTGAAACACGCCCACGATCTGCCACTCGACCGGATTTCCTCTTGGCTGCCCTGGAACGAACTGCGGCACTAAAATTCGTTGCGTCAGCGGATCGACACCCGGCAAATACTGCTTAACGAACTGTTCGTTAACGGTGGCGACACGCATCGTCGTCGCCGTGTCGTGTTCGTTGATGCTCCGACCTTGCGTGACACGAATGCCGAGAGTGCCGACGTACTGTGGAGTCACCGCTTGAAACGCCGTGTTGCGCCGCACTGATGGATCGGCAGGTTGGCCCACGATATTGAAACGCGCGCCCGAGCCTGCGCCACGACCGGGCGTTCCCGTCATCGCAGCAGCATGGACCACTCCCGGCAGCGCCTGGATTCTTTCCAGCATCGATCCGTAGTACTGCCGGATCTGATCCGGTCCACCCAAACGCTGTGGAGGAACCGGCAGACGAAACGTGACCACGTTGTCGGTTTGAATACCAAGATCGATTCGCGTCAGGTTCCAGAATCCGCGCAACGCGAGACCACCTGTCGCGAGCAACGTGAGCGCGAGTGCAAACTCCGCGACGATGAGCACGCGCAGCGCTTTGCGACGCATTCCGGCGGCCCCTGGACGTCCTCCGAGTTTGAGCACTTCATTCAGATCGAGGCGCGTCGCTTGCCACGCGGGCATCGTGCCGAACAGCAAACCCGCAATCGCAGTCACGCCAATCGTGAACAACAAAACCGGGACGCTGATCCGGATGTTTGCTTCGGACGGAAGCATCGTTCCGACCGGCGGCATGACCGCGACGATCGCCTGCACGATCACTCCGGTGAGAAAAATGCCGAGTGCGCCACCAAGCACAGCGAGGACAAAACTCTCGGTAAGAAACTGCGCAAACAATCTCCTTCGCGATGCGCCTAACGCAGCTCGCACCGCTACTTCACGCTGACGCGAGGTGCCGCGTGCGAACAGGAGGTTCGCGACGTTCACGCAACCAATCAACAATAGAAATCCGACTGCTCCGAGCAACAGCCAAAGGTTCCGGCGCGTTGAGTCGGTCACAAAGTTGAGGTGCAAAGGTTCAACGCTGATGTTGCGATTCGCGTTTGTTTTGGGAAACTCGTTTTGGAGTTGCGCGGCGATGCCGTTCATCTCCGCCTGGGCCTGCTCAAGCGTGACGCCGTCTTTCAGACGTGCCATCACCGGCGCGAAGTTCGAATCGTGCGTGAGATCTTCTGGTCTGAATGTGAGTGGGATCCAAAACTGCGAGTTGAATCGATCGTGCATGCCCGGCGGCATAATTCCGACGACCGTGTAAGGTTCACCATTCATCCGAATCGTTTTGCCTACCAAATCCGGATTCGAAGCAAACTGACGGTTCCACAGACGGTGGCTCAGTATGGCGACGCGCGCTTTGCCCGGCTCGCCTTCTTCCGGCAGGAAGTCGCGGCCGTAAAGCAACGGCAGTCCTTCCATCGTGAAGAAGCCGGGGGTTCGTCGCGAGCCGGCGACTTGTTCGGGGCTGTCACCGCCGGTGATGTTGAATGAAACTCCGGACCATGTGTGTAGCGCTTGAAATGAAGTGCTTCGCTGCCGCCACTCGAAAAAGTCACCGGCGGGCACCGAGCTTCTCCCGGCCGGCATCCGGGCCCAGACCATCACGAGTTGATCTGGTTTCGGATACGGCATCGGTTCGAACACCGCGTAGACCACGCTGAACATCGCCGTCGTCGCACCGATGCCCAACGCGAGCGTGAGCACGGCAGTTATTGCAAAGCCGGGACTCTTAACCAGCGTCCGCAAAGCGAAAATTACATTCTGTTTAAGCACTCCCCTCATAAATTCCCCTTATTCAAACTAGCGATGCTCACTCGTATCTCAATGCCATTAACGGATCGACTTTCGTCGCGCGGCGTGCGGGGATGTAGCACGCGAGCAAAGCGATCACTCCCAACACCAGTGGCACACCCACAAACGTGAGTGGATCAGTTGCGGTTACTCCGAATAGCATCTCGGTCATGACGCGCGTCACCGCGAACGCACCGGCCACGCCGATCACGAGTCCAATCAACGTCAGTAACATTCCCTGATTGATAACGAGGCGGAGTACGTCGGCCGGTTGCGCACCGAGTGCCATGCGCACGCCAATCTCATGTGTGCGTTGGACCACTGCATAAGAGATAACGCCGTAAAGCCCGACGCATGCGAGCACGAGCGCAAGCGTCGCAAACAATGCGAGCAGCAACGTTTGGAAGCGCTCGCGTGAAACTGCTGTCGCGAGCACCTGGTCCATCGTACGCACATTCGAGATCGGCTGATCTTTGTCGACCGCCCACACAGCCTGCCGCACGGCACCCGCGAGACTCGCAGCATCGCCACTCGTGCGCACCACGAGATCGCGCGGTGCGACAAACCCGCGCCGTTCCTGCGCATAAGGCACGTACAGTTCGAAGTTTTGTTCTCCGTAAAGTCCCGACTGTCGCGAGTCGCCGACCACGCCGGCAACTATGGCCCACGGATTTTGCGAGTCGACTGGTCCAATCTTCATCCGCTTTCCAGTCGGATCCTCACCGGGCCAGAACTGTTCCGCCAAACGCCTGTTGACGACGATTACCGGCGGCACATCAACAGTGTCGCGCGAATCAAAAACGCGTCCGCGCTGTAACGGGATTCCCATCGCGCGAAAATAGTCGGGACTAACAGCGCGATAAGCTGCCAGCGGAAGCTCCATGTCACCCGGCGCAGCGCGTCCTTCCACACTGAAGCTGAAGTTCATCCCGCTGAACGACAACGGCAGGAAAGTGATCACACCAGCCGACTCGACGCCCGGCAATTCATTCACTCTTCGTAACAGCTCATCGTAGAAAGCGCGTCGCTGTTGCGGCCCTTTATATTTCGAGTTCGGCAACACGGTGCGCATCGTCAGCAGGTTGTCAGTGCGAAATCCGGGATCTACCTGGCGAAGACGCTGGAAACTCCGCATCAGAAGTCCCGCGCCAACCAGCAGTACCACCGCGACCGCGACCTCCGCCACAACCAAAACACGACGCGTAAAACGTCCCGACATTCCACCAGCGGCGTCGCGTCCAACATCACTCAACGTCTCACCCGGTTTTGATCGCGAGGCGTGAAACGCAGGGACCGCGCCAAACACAATCGCTGTTAGCAGAGTCACGCCGAGAGTAAAAACAAAAACGCGAGCATCAACTGAAACACTCTCGAGTTGTGAAAGACTCTCCGGCACCAGTTTCGCCAACCATTGCACACCCCAGATCGCACCGAGCAATCCAAGTACTGCGCCGCCTCCCGCAAGTAACATGCTTTCGACGAGCAGTTGGCGAACGATCGCGAGTCGACTAGCGCCCAGCGCCGTGCGGATCGCAATCTCGCGTCGCCTGCTGCTGGCCTGCGCCAACAATAGATTCGCCACATTCGCGCACGCGATGAGCAGCACGAGGGCGACCGCCGCGAACAGGATCAGGATCGGCGTCCGGAGATTGCCGACGTAGTCTTCGTGAAACGAGCTGACGAGGAAACCGAGACCTTCGTTCGTGCGCGGGTATTCATTTGATAAGCGCGCAGAGATTCGTTCGACTTCAGCATTCGCCTGTTCGATCGTGACGCCCGGCTTGAGACGCGCGATCGTGCGCACATAATGATCGCCACGCCCGCTCGCTTCCTCGGGCTGCATGGCCCACGGCGTCCACAGTTCACCTTCACGCACCGGGAAAAAGAAGTCGGGCGGCATCACGCCCACGACCGTAAACGATTCGGCGTTGAGCGTGATGTTGCGACCAACGATCCCAGGATCGCTATTGAACCGCCGTCGCCACAGACCATCACTCAACACGACGACACGATGCAGACCGGGCTGGTCCTCCTCGGGTGAAAACGTCCGGCCCAAGGCAGGTTTGACACCCAACAGTGAGAAGACATTCGCGGTAACGATTCGTGCATCGAGCTGCTCCGGTTCGCCTGCGCCGGTCAGGTTCATGCTGAGGTCGCCGAACGCGCCGACACCTTCGAACACCTGATTCTGGTTTCGCAGATCAAAGTAGTTCGCCGGCGCCATCTCGTTGCGATCGACACCCGCCCGCAGGTTGTGCTCCCACACGGAAACAACCCGATCAGCGTCGTTCATCGGTAATGGTCGCAGCAGTACCGAATCGACCACGCTGAAGATCGCGGTGTTGACGCCGATGCCGAGCGCGAGCGTCAACAACGCCGTCACAGTGAACGCCGGATTTTTGAGGAGAACACGAATCGAGTAGCGAATGTCTCTCATTATTCCGCCCTCAACGCACTTAGCGGATCGACTTTCGTCGCGCGACGCGCCGGGAGGTAACAAGCCACAACAGCCACAATCGTCAGCAACACGGCGATGATTGCGAACGTCGCCGGATCGGTGGCACCGACGCCGTACAGCATCGTTCTAATCAAGCGCGTGAGTCCGAACGCCGCGACGAGCCCAAGCGCAACTCCCGCGAGCGTCATTTTCAATCCGTGGCCCAACACGAGCGTCATGATGTCGCGACGTGTTGCACCCAACGCCACACGAATACCAAGTTCCTGCGTGCGTTGGCCCACCATGTAAGAAATGACGCCGTAGATTCCAAGACTGGCCAGCAGCAAGGCGGCTGCGGCAAACGAGGCGAGCACAATCATCGCGAACCGGCGTTGGGCCAACGACTCGACGATCACCTCGTTCATCGTTTTGGCGTCGGAGATGACGTTCTGTTTATTCTGACCCTGCACAACGTCGCGAATTGAGGTGAAGAACGATGGTCCAATTTCGCTGTCGGCGCGAACGACAACAGACGTGCCGGCAATTCCCTCTATGTCGCCATCCGCCGCTCCGCGAAACGGTATATACATCTGCGCCTGAAGCTCGTTCTGATCGCGTTCGAGTCCCCACTGTTTGACGTGTTCGACAACGCCGACGATTTCGTATGGTCCACGCTCGTCGTCGAGGTGGAGTCGTTTACCGATCGGGTCTTCATTCGGGAAGCGCTGCTGGGCCAACATTTCGTCGACCACCATCACAGCCGTTGCTCGTTCGTCGTCCTGATCAGTAAAAAAACGACCTTTCTTTAATTTGATTTCCATCGTCGGCAGGTATCCCGGTTCGACGACATAAAACACGGCCATATGCATTTCGTTGGCGTTTGCCGGCTTGGGTTGACCGTCAATCCAGAAATAGCGATCGCTTTGGCTGACCATGGGAGTGCCGCCTGCCAGCGAGGCTGCACTCACACCGGGCATCTCGTTCAACCTGTTGCTGAGGTCACGCAGGTAGGATCGGCTTGCGTCCGCGGTTGCGCCGCGCATCGACGGCGGAAAAGTGACGTCGAAGGCCATCACGTTGTCAGGGTTGAAACCTGGGCTGACATTCCAGAGCGTGTGTAGACTGCGAATCAACAAACCCGCGCCAATCAAGAGGACGAGGGCCATCGCCATTTCGGCGACAACAAATAATCCCTGCAATCGCGCGCGTGTCGGACTCGTGCGGCTGCCTTCCTTGAGCGCCTCCTGGAATCGCCCTCGCGACGTTCTCAACGCCGGAGCGACGCCCGCGACGATTCCCGTCAGCGCGGAAAGTCCTAGCGTGAACAACAGCACGCGCAGATCGAGCGTGATCTCTTCCTGACGTGGCAATGACTCGGGCAAGGCTTTGAGCGCGGAGGTTGTGCCCCAGGCCGCGATTAACAGACCGACAGCACCGCCGGCGACGCCAAGTAATGTGCTCTCAATCAATGATTGACGTAACAAACGCCAGCGACCGGCGCCCAACGCCGAGCGAATAGCGAACTCACGTGTCCTGTCAGTCGATCGCGCGAGCATCAGATTGCTGACGTTCACACAGGCGATGAGCAGCACCAGTCCGACGGCCGCAAACAGCATGAGCAAAGTCGATTCGACGTTGCCGACGAGTCGTTCTTTGAACGCGATGACACGAGAGCCGTGCCCTTTGTTATTTGCCGGATAAGCCTCGGCGAGTGTTCGCATGATGCGGTTGAGATCGGCGTTCGCCTGCTCGACCGTGACTCCCGGTTTCATACGCCCGACGCCGTGCAGACCCAGAGCGGAGCTGCGGTTTTTCAACATCGGAACGTTCCACGCGCCAAGCGGAACAAAAACATCGGTGACACTTTCTCGCGAGGTGCCGCGCGTGATACCGATAACGGTGTAACTGCGATCGTCGAGCGTGATGCTTTTCCCGACGAGGTCGGAAGCAGAGTTGAACTTCCTGATCCACAAACGCTCGCTGATGATCGTCACGGGATCGGCGCCCTGTCGATCATCTTCAGCGCTAAAGTTGCGGCCGAACGTGGGTTGAATGCCGTAGACGTTGAAGAAGTCGGCGGTCACCATGCGCGCTGTTACTCGCTCGGCGTCTCCCGCGCCGATTAACGTAAAGCCCGCACCACGCGAGACCGACATCGACGTGAACGTCTGGTTCTCGCGCTGCAGATCGACGAAGTTGAGATAAGGAATGGCGCCGGTGTCGAAGTTGGGTTTGCTTTGATGGAACGTAACCAACTGCTCCGGATTTGGATACGGCAGCGGGTTGAGCAAGACGCCTTTCACGACGGAAAAAATCGCGGCGTTCGCGCCGATACCCAGGGCGAGCGTGAGCACCACCACAAGGGTGAAGCCCGGTTTCTTCAGCAACATTCTGAAGGCGTACCGGATGTCTTGAAGCATTTGGTTTCTCCAGACGGCGTAGGTCTTCGTGCTTTTGTGCTTTGTGCTTTGTCTTAAAAGCGAATTGCCCACCTGCGAACAAAGTACAAAGAACTAAGTTCTAAGAACCAATTCTCTATTCATAACGAAGCGCCTCTAACGGATCGACTTTCGTCGCCCGCCGGGCCGGCAAATAACACGCGAGCAACGCAACCACGAACAACGTTCCTGCAACAACCGCAAAGGTAGTTATGTCGGTTATCTTCACTTGATAGAGCAATGTCGTCGACAACTGTGTCGTCAACAACTTCATCAGCGCTAACGCGGCGACGACGCCGATAGCGATACCAGCCAACGCCAGTATCATTCCCTGTTTCAGCACCATCCTGAGAATGTCGGCTGGACGCGCACCAAGGGCCATGCGAATGCCGATGTAATGGATCTGTTGGCTGACCGAATAGGAGACCACGCCGTAGATCCCGATCGACGCCAGCAACAAAGCGACGCCGGCAAAGATCCCGATCAACAACGCCGGGAAGCGTCTGATGAACGACGCCGGGGTCTGCGCGATCATTCCTTCCATCGTGTTGACGTTCAGAATCGCGGCGTCAGGATCGAGCTTACTGACTTCGCCCCGTACGGCGTTTGTGAGCGACGTGGCATCGACGCTGGTGCGAACGACGAGGTTTGCGTTGAAGCCGCCCTGACGAGCCGGGTAATACAGCACCGGTTTGATCTCTTCGTCGAGACCGGTGATCTTCACGTCGCCAACAACGCCGACGATCGTGATCGGATCGACTTGAATCGAGGGGTAGCGGAATTTTCTGCCCACCGGATCGCGACCGGGAAACAGTCGATCAGCGATCGTCTTGCCGATGATCACGACTGTTGGTGCGCCTGTTGTGTCGCGGTCGTCAAACATGCGTCCGCCGAGCAAAGGAACGCCGATCGTTTGGAAATAATGTTCGTTGACGACGCGAATGTTAGCTTCCATTTCTTTTCCGGGCGCGGGGATCGGATCGCCGTCGACGTAGACACGAGTCGTGTTACCACCGTTCACCGGCAGAATGTCGACAGTGCCCGCGCTAACAACGCCGGGCAGCGCTCGCACACGCTCGTTCAACTGCGTATAGAAATTGGTGACCTGGTTTGGGTCGGTATACTTCGGCGGCGATAGCACAATGCCCATCGTCAACAGGTTCTCGGTGTTGAAGCCGACGTTCGTCTGCAACAGACGCAGCAAGCTCTTCATCATCAAGCCGGCGCCGACCAGCAACACCACCGCCATCGCGATCTCGCCAACGACGAGGGCGCTGCGCAAACGTTGCCCCGTACCGGCAGATGACTGCCGTCCGCCATCCTTCAACACTTCATTGAGATCGAGTCGCGAGGATTGGAGCGCGGGGACGAGACCAAAGATGATTCCGGTCAACAAAGAGAGCCCAAAAGAGAAACCAAGAATGCCGAAATTGATCTGGAGCGACTTTAAAAACGGGAGCGCGTTGAGTTGGTTCTGCGGCAACGTCGCGACGAGTGCGGGCACGCCCCAATAAGCGATGAACAAACCGGCGGCGCCGCCAGCCAACGAAAGCAATAGCGCTTCGGTTAGCAATTGACGTACGACGCGCCAGCGGCTCGCACCCAGCGCAGCCCGAAGCGCAACTTCTTTTTGACGCGCCAACGATCGCGTCAGCAGTAAACTTGCGACGTTCGCGCACGCGATCAGAAGCACAAACGCGACCGCCGCGAGTAGCACAAACAGTATCGGTCTAACTGTTCCGACGATCTCTTCCTGCAATGGGACCACGCGCGCCGTTGTACCGGCGTGTGAATCGTTGAATTGCTGTTCGATGCGGCTGGCGATTACGTTCAATTCCGATTGCGCCTGCTCCGGCGTGACACCCGGCTTCAGACGTCCGATCAGATTTGTGCCGTGCATGAAGCGCCGCGTGAGTTGGTTTTGCGTCGGCTGGTAGGGGATCCAGAGGTCTGAGTTTCTGAGGGCAAATTGAAAACTCGCGGGCAACACGCCGACGATCGTGTAACTGTCGCCGTTGATCGTTATCGCGCGGCCGAGAACACCCTGATCGCCACCAAACCTTCGCTGCCAGAATCCGAAACTGAGCAGGGCGACTCTTGGACCATTTGGTACATCTTCCCCGGCCTGAAAAGTGCGGCCGATGAATGGCTCGACGCCAAGCACTGAAAAGAAGTTCGCACTCGCTCGCGGCGCGGCGATACGTTCGGCCTCGCCCATGCCAGTGAGAAGCGCGCCACCGCCGGTATAAGCAGCCACTCCTTCTAAGACGTTATTCTGTTGATAGTCCTGGTAGTCGGGGTACGACATTTCCCGCTTCGCAAATTCATGTTGCCCCTTGTTCTCCCACAAGTGGACCAGGCGATCCGGTTCTTTGTAAGGCAGGCCGCGCAACAGCGCCGCATCCACGACGGTGAAGATCACTGTGCTCGAACCCATGCCGAGTGCAAGTGTCGCAACAGCGATGAGAGCAAAAGCCGGTCTCTTCAAGAGAGTTCGTATGCCGTAACGGAGATCCTGTATCAGCTTGTGCATCGTTCTACCTTTCTGTTCTTGGGACTTTGTACTTGGTGCTTTGTACTTTGTTCTGTACTCATGCGTTGCGCTTTGACCTAATCCAGCAAACTGACGGAACAAAGAAAAGTCCAAGTACCAAGCACCAAGTACAAAGCACAAAAACTAAGACCCAGCACTAAGACAACTCCCTCACTCGTATCTCAAAGCTTCTAATGGATCGACTTTCGTCGCGCGTCGGGCCGGAACCAGACACGCGATTACGGCCACGGTTGCCAACGTCAGCGAAACGACGACGAACGTCGCCGTATCAGTTGGCGTTACTCCGAAGAGCATCGTTGTTAAAAAGCGCGTGAGAGCCAAAGCTCCAGCCACGCCAATCGCGACGCCTGCCACGACTAAAGTCATTCCGTTCTTCAGGACCATTCGCAACACATCGACGCCGCGTGCTCCGAGGGCCATGCGAATCCCGATCTCCCTTGTCCGCTGGCTGACCGCGTACGAAACGATTCCGTAGATACCAACCGACGCCAACACAAGGGCCAGCACGGCAAATCCTGAAAACAAGAGCATCAGCGATCGCGAAGCGGCGATGGTTTGGACCACGCGATGCTCCAGCGTCTTCACATCGTAAACAGGCTGGTTCTTGTCTATTGCAAACACTTCGCTGCGCAACGCTCGCGCGAGATCGGCGGGGTCGCCTTTGCTGCGCACAAACACTGTCATGCCGTTCATCGGCATCTGACTAAACGGAACATAGATCTCAGGCGCAACATCGGCAGTGATGCTTTCCTGCTTAACATTCCCGACCACGCCGACGATCGTCGTGCACAGGCCCTGTTCGCAACCGAATCCGACTCGCTTGCCTAAGACATCGCCGCCGGGGAAGTAACGCTGCGCAAACGCCTGGTTAACGATCGCTACCTTGGGTGCTTCACCACGATCGCGCTCGTCGTAACCGCGGCCACTGATAAGCGGAATCTGCAACGTCCGGAAATAATCGAGTGTAACCGCGCCAACGCCGAGCGCCGGGTCTCTCTCTCGATCAGGAGCTGGTTGACCTTCGATCTCCGTGAACGCGATCACGCCGAAACCAGTCAACGGCGTGTGATTGATCGTGCCTGCCGATTCAACGCCGGGAAGCACTTTGATCCGGTCGAGCAGTTGCTGATTGAAGGCCGTTGTTTGAGCGGGGGTGCGATATACCGAGCGCGGCAGACTGATGCGCGCTGTCAATACGTTCTCTCGATTGAATCCGAGATCGACCGCGTTCAATTCCCGGAAACTTCTGACGAGCAGCCCTGCTCCCAAAAGCAGGATCAACGCGAGCGCGATTTCCGTAACGACGAGCCAGCCGCGCATACTGCGCAAGCCAAAGCTCATCAGATTGCGACTCGCACTCTCGCGTAACACTCTAAGCAAGTCGGGCCGTGACCCGGTGAGCGCAGGAACGATCCCGAATATCACTCCAGTCAGCAGTGACAAGCCGAGGGTGAAACCAAACACTCGCCAATCAAGGGCGATCGCTTTCAAATCGTGAATCGAACTCGCGAAGCCTTCAGGCACGATCGAGGCGATGGCGCTCGTAAACCAGAAAGCCAGCAGTAACCCAAGAGCGCCACCGATGATTCCGAGGATGATGCTTTCGCCGAGTAACTGTCGCATCAGTTGCCAACGTCGAGCGCCAACTGCGGCACGTACCGCCATCTCACGTTGCCGGCCCACTGTTCGCGCCAACATGAGATTCGCCACGTTCACGCTGGCCAACAACATCACCAACCCAACTGCGCCCCAAAGCACGAACAACGTGAGACGAACACCAACGACGAGTTGTTGGTGCAGTGCGTGAACCTCCAGATTCGCTGGTTGCACCGGATCTTTAAGTTGAGTCGACGCTTGCTGAGAGATGAGATTCAGCTCTGACTGCGCCTGTTGGACCATGACGCCCGGCTTCAAACGCCCGACGACTTCAACCAGACTGAAGAAATCGCCCTGCGTCTCTTGCACTGGATCGAGCGCGAGCGGTAACCAGATCTCAAAGTCACCTGGAAAACGAAAGCTCGACGGCATGATGCCGACGACGGTGTAGTTCTTGTCGTCAAGCTGAATAGTGCTGCCGACAAGAGACGCCTCGCGCCCGTAGCGACGCTGCCAAAAGCCTTCGCTGACAACCGCAACTTGATTGTTTCCGCGACGATCTTCTTCCGGCAGAAACGTGCGGCCCACGATCGGTTGCACGCCCAGTGTTGGGAACAGGCTGGCGGTAACCTGCGCGCACGAGATGCGTTCGGGTTCTCCGTTTCCGATCAGATTGAAGTTGTTGTCGGTATAAGCAGCGATGCCGTCGAACGAATTGCTTTTCTCTTTCCAGGCCAGGTACTGGAAGCCTGCGAGTCCCGGCATGCCACCCTGCCCCGGGACTTTGCCAACCGACACCAGTTGCTCGGGAGTCTGAAACGGCAAAGCGCGCAGCAGAACGGCGTTCACCAAACTGAAGATGGCGGTGTTTGCACCGATGCCCAACGCGAGTGTGATCACCGCAACAACCGTAAAGACGGGCTGCCTCAGCAAAGTCCGGATTGCGTAGCGTACGTCTTTAAAGAATGTGTTCATCGTTTTTTGTGCTTTGAACTTTGTTCTTTGTCCGTGGTCAGTAGTCAGTTGTCAGTTATCAGTAACTCTAGCGAACCACGGACAACTGACCACGGACAACTGACAAAGTACAAAGCACAAAGCTCTAGGCTTACTCGTATCTCAGTGCCTCCAATGGATCGACTTTCGTTGCCCGTCGCGCCGGGACATAGCACGCAAGCAAACCGGCGCCGATGAGCACCGCGGTTATCGCCGCAAAAGTAAACGGATCAGTCGCGCTCACACCGAAGAGCAAACTGTTCATCAGGCGCATCAGACCAAACGCCGCCACGAGTCCAATCACGATTCCGATTCCGATCACGGCCATTCCCTGCCCCAGGATCATTCGCAACACGTCGCTCACTTGCGCGCCGAGCGCGATGCGAATGCCGAGCTCGTGCGTTCGTTGCGTTACCGAGTAAGCAGTGACGCCATAGATCCCCGCCACCGAGAGCAACAACGCGACTGTACTGAACAAGCCGAGTAGAAACAGATTGAACCGCGGCTGCGTGACCGACTCGCTAACGATGTGGTCCATCGTCTTTACGTCAGACACCGGCACCGTCTTATCTACTTCCTGCACGATCTGACGCAGACTCCCGGCGAGACTCGTCGGCTCAACGCTCGAGCGAATCACGACCGACATGTTCACGAATGGACTCTGACGCGCGGAGAAATAGAGTTCCGCTTCAGGCGCTTCACGCAGCTCGATGCTTCTGACGTTCGCCGTGACGCCGACAATTTCAAACCAGACTGGTTGTTGCTGAGGGTCGACGCCGCCGAAGGTAATGCGTTTGCCGATCGGGTTCTCACCGGCAAAGTCGTTCTGGGCCAGCACCTGATTGATCAGGATCACCGGAGTCGAGGTCTGCGTGTCGCGATCGTTGAAGCCGCGACCCTGCGACACCGGAATGCTCATCGCGGTGAAGTAATCGTCGCTCACGCTGCGGAAATTGGTTCCGATCCATTGGTCTCTTGGCAGAATTGGCCGGCCTTCGACTCTGAATCCGGTCGTGGGCCCCTTCGCGAGCGGCAGGCTATTAATTAGACCGGTGTGTTGCACACCCGGTACGGCGTTGAGCCGCTGCAAGACCTTGTCATAAAAGTTGATGTAATCGACGTCCTCGCGGAAGTTGTCGCCCGAAGGAGTAAGCCTGGCAGTCAATACCTGATGCGAACTAAAACCTGCATCGACTTCCTGCAAACGCATAAAACTGCGAAACAGCAAACCCGCCCCGGCCAACAGAACCACCGACAACGCCACTTCGGCGACGATCAACGCATGGCGCAAACGACTACGACGCAAACTGCCCGACGAGCCGCGGCTACTTTCCTTCATCGCCTCCTGCACGTCTGACTTCGACGCGTGCAGAGCGGGTGCAAATCCGAAAAGCAGTCCGGTGAATATCGACGCTCCTACCGTGAAGGCGAGTACGCGCCAATCGATCCCGATCTCATGCAGACGGGGGAAGTCCTTCGGCAGGAGTTTTGTGATCAGCGATACGCCCCACACGGAGAGCATCAGTCCGAGCGCCCCGCCGGCTAGTGCCATCATCGCGCTTTCAGTTAACAGTTGCCGGATGACGCGCAAACGCGAAGCACCCAGCGCGGATCGAATCGCCATCTCCTTCTGACGCCCGGCCGCGTTCGCCAGCAACAAGTTCGCGACGTTGGCACACGCAATCAGCAACACAAACATCACCGCACCAAACAACAACCAGAGCATCTTGCGCGAATCGCCAAGCAGGTGATCGTCGAGCGAGAGAACGCGGTTGAAACGGCGATTGTTTGACTCGGGATACTGCTGACGCAAGCGGCTGGTGATCGTTTCCATCTCGCTGTGCGCCTGGTCCACCGTTACACCGGGCTTCAACGACGCGATAGCAAACAGATAACCCATGCCGCGTCTTTCGGTCGGCTCAATACGTTCGTTCAGTTCCGGCGCGAGTTTCAGTGGCGGCAACCATGCCTCCGTCTTCTCCGGATATTGAAAACCGGCAGGCGCAATGCCAATGACCGAATACTGTCTACCGTCGAGACTTATCGGCTTGCCAATCAATCCCGGATCAGCGGCAAACCTGCGCCGCCACAGGACATCGCTCAGAATCACTACGGGGGTGTGTCCCGCCTGTTCATCGCCCGCGACAAACAGACGTCCGAGTTGTGGTCCAACACCAAACACGTCGAAGAAGTTGGCAGACGTTTGGGCCAACTCGATGCGTTCAGCCTGATCCGCGAGGGTCAGGTTGACGTTTGTTCTCTTGATTGCCGCGAGATGTTCGAAAACAGTGTTCTGCGCGCGCCAGTCCAGAAAGTTGGGGCCGGTTACCTGACCTTGCCGGCCTTCAGGATTTAATTCTTGAATTGCGACAATGCGTCCTGCGTTTGGATACGGCAGTCGTCGCAGCATGACGCTGTTGACGACGCTGAAGATCGCCGTGCTCGCGCCGATTCCCAGCGCCAGCGTGACGATCACAATTGCAGAAAAACCCGGCCGGTTCGTTAACCCTCGCCAGCCGTAGCGAATGTCTTTTAAAAAGGTATCCATGTTCGTGGTCCAATCACTCGTAACGCAGCGCAGTCAGTGGATCGACCTTCGTCGCGCGGCGCGCCGGGATGTAACAGGCGATGAACGCCACAACCGCTAACAAGCCTGCAACGGCCGCGAAAGTAAGCGGATCTTTCGCAGTCACGCCGAAAAGTAGACTCGCCATTAAGCGTGTCAGTCCAAATGCGGCCACGAGTCCGATTCCTAGACCAACAACCACCAGCAACATTCCCTGACTCACAACCAACCGCAAAACATCGCGATGCCTCGCACCCAACGCCATGCGCACACCGATCTCATGCGTCCGTTGCGCGACTGAATAGGACATAACGCCATAGATTCCTGTCGCCGCCAGGATCATCGCGAGCCCGGCAAAGAGCCCGAGCAGAGCCGTGCGATACCGCGGTGTAGCTGTTGCCCTGCTAACCCAGTCTTCCATCGTCCTAAGCGTGGCGATAGGTTGCTCCGGATCGATCGCTTGCACTTCTTTTCGTATCGCCGGTACAAGACTCATCGGATCGCCTTGCATACGAAGCGCGACGTTAAACCAGCCCCATGAACGAGAAGGAATGTAAATCGTTTGGTACGGTTGAAACTCGACCGCGCGATCGCGTATGCCGCCGACGATGCCAACGATCTCGTACTGATCGTCGTCGATTACCATTTGCAGACGCTTGCCAAGAGCTTCTTCATTTGGAAAAACCGTGTTGACCAACTGCTCGCTTACCACAATCACTTTGGCGCTATCACGCACATCCTGCTCGGTGAAATTCCTGCCACGTAGCAACGGAATCTGGAGTGCTTGAAAGTAATTGTGGTTCACGGAACGGAAATCAGCGTTGAACTCCTCGCCAGGTTTGACCGCCGGCCGTCCTTCGACCACGAATTGTGTGTCGTTCCGTGTACCGCTTAAAGGCAGTCCGTTGATCATGCCGACCGTCTCGACACCGGGCAGCGCATTGAGACGTTGTTCAAGATCCTGAAAAAAGGCCGCCGACTTCTCGGGCGTGTCGTATTTGCCGCGCGAAAGATCGACGCGCATTGTTAGAACGTTGTCGGCCTCGAATCCGGGGTTGGTGTTCTCGAGCGCAATTAAACTTCGCACCAGCAAACCGGCGCCGACCAGAAGGACTACCGCGAGTGCACTTTCGAAGACGACCAGCAAACTGCGCGTACGATTTTTGAGGGTCCCTTCACTGCTTCGTCCACCTTCTTTAAGAGTGTCCGAAAGATTCACGTTCACGGTGCGGAACGCAGGAAAGACTCCAAACAGCAGACCGGTGAGCAGAGACGTTGCAAACGTGAAGGCCAGCACCGTGGCATCGATCGTCACGTTTGCCGTTGTCGGAATGAGGTTGCCGCTGAGTGTCACCAGCAGGTCGATTCCCCACGCTGCCAGTAGCGCTCCGAGTGCGCCGCCGACAATTGCGAGCAACAGACTCTCAGTGATCAGTTGACGAACGATCCGCATACGGCTCGCGCCGAGTGCGGTGCGCAACGCGATCTCTTTTTGTCTCGCATTCGCCCGAACCAGCAGCAGGTTCGCGACGTTGGCGCAGGCGATGAGCAACACAAACCCGACTGCGCCGAAGAGAATGAACAAGCTCGATCTGCTGCTGCCAATGAGTCGTTCGCGCAATGGTTCGAGGCGCAGGTTCCACCCGGTATTCGATTGAGGAAACTGTTGTTCAAGTTGGGCGGCGATCGCGTCGGTGTCCGCTTGTGCCTGGGCCACCGTTACGCCCGGTTTGAGCCGGCCAATCGGTCGCAAAAAGTGCGCTTTCCGAATCTTCATATCCGGACTCGCTTCGAAGTTCAGCGGCACCCACAAATCGGCAGTTTGGGGAAACAAAACACCTTTCGGCATCACACCGATGACTTCGAAACTCTTGTTGTCGAGGACGATTCGTTGATTGACGATTCCCGGGTTGCCGCCAAATCGTCTCTGCCACAGTTCGTGACTGATGATCGCAACCTGATCGCTTCCCGGTTTTTCATTGTCGATTGAAAAACCGCGGCCGAGTGTCGGGGCGACGCTGAGTGCCTGGAAATAGTTGCCGGTAACGACGGAGGCCATCAGACGTTCCGGTTCACCGCCGCCGGTGATGGTGGCGGGCATAGCCATCGACATGGTCGCGGCCAATTGTTCGAAAGACTTGTTCTGGCTGCGGAAGTCGAGATAGTCGGGCGGCGAGACGCTGGCGCGATTGCCGCCAGGAAAATTGCCCCAACACCAAACAAGTTGATCCGGTGCCGGGTAAGGAAGCGGCCGAAGCACTACTGCGTTGACGAGACTGAAGATGGCGGTGTTAGCGCCGATCCCGAGCGCCAGTGCAACCAGCGCGATAACGGTGAACCCGGGCCGCTTCAGCAACCCACGAAATCCGTAGCGTATGTCCCTGAAGAGTGTATCCATGGTGAATCGCCTCGTTTGTTTTTTGTTCTTTGTACTTAGTGCTTTGTACTTTGAGCTTGTCGCGGTTTGCTATTACAAAAAACCAAGCACAAAACTCCACTTTATTCGTACCGCAATGCGGTAAGTGGATCGACGCGTGATGCACGACGCACCGGTACGTAGCCCGCGAGCAAAGCAACAACTGTTAAAACCACCGCAGCCGCAATCAGCGTCAACGGATCCGTCGGACTGAGTCCAAATAGTTGAGTTGCGATCAACCGCGCCGACAGCAACGCGGCCGGCACTCCAATCGCCAACCCGACGGCGACAAGCACAAGCGTTTCTCGCAACACCATCCACGCGATGTTTCCGCCCTTAGCTCCGAGCGCCATGCGGATACCAATCTCATTCGTGCGACGCGCAACGCCATGGGCCATCACGCCATACAAACCGATGCAAGCAAGAATCAACGCGAGGGCGCCAAAGAAACTCACGAGCTGTGCGCTCAGCCGATCCTGGTTATGTCTTTCCGCAATCTGTTCGTGCATCGTGGTAACGCCGTAGATCGGAAGCTTGTCGTCGATCTGATTGATCATTTGGCGCACCGGCGCGGTGACTGCCGCCGGATCGCCGTTGGTGCGTATTTGAATGTTGACGGTGTATGCCGATTGATCCTGAATCTGAAGAATCGGCCGGAAAACAGATGGGGTCGCGGGTTTGCGCGTGTCCGCCGACTTAACGTCGCCGATCACGCCGACGATCTCGAGCGGCGCGCCATTGTCAGTCTCATCGTCGAACGTGAACGTGCGGCCGATCGGGTTCTGATCTTTGAAGTATTTCTCAACGAACGTTTGGTTGACGACCGCTACTCGTGGACCAGAAGCCGTGTCGCGGATCTCGATCTCGCGCCCGCGTAATAACGGAATGCCCATCGTCCTCGCGTAGTTCGGACCAATCAACATGTCGTCAACGACCGGTTCCGAGTCCTGATCGTTAGTGGAACCGGAGATAACGATGCTGCTGCTTCTTTGCGAGCCGCTTAGCGGGGAATAAGTCGCCATCGAAACTGACTGGACGTTGGCGACGGTACTCACGCGCTCGAGCACCTGCTGGTAAAGCGAGGCGAGTTCGATTGGCTTATATCCGGCGAGTCGTGGGTCTATGCCGACAAGCAGCATGTTCGCGCGATCAAAACCGACATCCTCGCTTTGCAATTTAGCGAGACTTCGCGCGAAGAGTCCGGCGCCGGTCAACAGGACCATCGAGATTGCCACCTGCAACACCACCAGCACTGCTGAAAGACTGACGCGCCCAAAACCGCGCATGGTGCGGGTCTTCTCTTTCATCGCGGACGCCAGATCGGTCCTGCTGGCTTGAATCGCGGGAACGAGACCAAACAACAGTCCAGCAAGAACCGAAACTCCTACGGTGAACGTGAGAATACCGGCGTCGGCTCTTGTGTCGAGCGGGGCCTGGCTCGCGACGAGATTCACGAGCACAGTCACGCCCCACTGGGCCAACAGCACACCGCAAACTCCGCCGATTAGCGCGAGCAACATGCTCTCTGTGAGCAGTTGACGCACGATCCGCAAGCGTGTCGCGCCTAACGCCATGCGCAACGAGATCTCCGCTTTGCGCGAAGCGGCGCGCGACAGCAGCAGACTGCCGACATTTGCGCACGCTATAAACAGCACCATGCCGACGATCGCCATCAGCATGTGCAATGGTTTCGAGTACAGGACCCGCAGTCCGGAAATTCCGCCGCTGCCGTCGACGAGCTCTACGTTTGTGTTCTGAATACGGAGCTTACGTTGATCGGTTAATTCACTGCCCGCCTGATCGGTAAGGAACTGTTGCAACTGCACGTTCACGCTACCTTGCGCCTGCGCCATCGTGACGCCCGGCTTGAGACGGCCCATTACCATCAGCCAGTAGACCTGAGTGTTATCGAGAAACGAGTTGCGTAGTTCCACTTGCGGCTGCAACGCGAGCGGCAGCCAGAAATCAGGTGGACGTCTGACGCGCTCGCCAAAAAACTCCGGTGAGGTCACGCCGACGATGGTGAAGCTCGTCCCGTTGATGATGAAGCGTTTCCCAACTACTGAGGGATCGCTGTTCAACTCTTTCTCCCAGTAACGGTGATTTATCACTGCGGCTGGTTCTGCACCTGGCTTGTCGTCTTCGGGCGTCAGTACGCGGCCACGCATCGCCTGCACGCCGAGCAGAGAAAAGTAATTACCGGACACGAGTTGTCCCGACGAACGTGCGGCCGCATTCGCCTGCGCATCAGTTTGCCGCACGCTCAAACGAGTCACGCCGCTGCGCAGTGCAGCGATGTCCTGGAAAGAATCGTTGTGGTCGCGAAAGTACTTGTATGAGGCGTACGAGAAACGCGACCACTTGCCGCTGCGTGGGGTGTCTTCAACCGAGGTCCCTTCACCGGTCATGTCGCTGAATAGGACCAGCTCCTGAGGATTGCTGACCGGAAGTTTCTTAAGCAGGACGGCGTTCACGAGTGTGAAGATCGCGGTGTTCGCGCCGATACCCAGCGCGAGTGTCAGCACCGCTACCGCGGCAAACGCTTTTCGTTTCAGCAGTCCGCGAAATCCGTAACGTATATCTTTAAATAAATTCTCCATCATTCATACCTAAGTGCGACGAGCGGATCGACTTTCGTTGCGCGCCGCGCGGGCAAGTAACAGGCAACGAATCCAACGACCGCGAGTAATACCGAGACAAACACGAACGTCAGGGGGTCCGTCGTGCCAATTTCAAACAACAGGCTGCGAATGGTTCGCGTAACCGCGTACGCGCCTGCCACTCCGAGCACAACGCCGATCACGACGAGCGCCATTCCCTGTCTAATCACCATCAACAAAACATCGCGCGTACGCGCGCCGAGAGCCATGTGAATTCCGATTTCACGTGTGCGTTGCGACACGGCAAATGCCAGCACGCCGTACAGTCCGATCGCCGCTAACAGCAGCGCAAGTGCACCGAAGATTCCAAGCAGGACCACCGCGAACCGGCGCGTCTCGAGTGTGACCGCCACTCGTTCTTCCATCGTCTTCACGTCAAAGACTGGTTGATTGGGATCGACTGCGAGGACTTGATCGCGGATCGCGCCCGCTAATGGCTTGGGATCACCAGCCGTGCGGACTACAAGAGTTGACATCGGAACGTACGCGGGCAGGTAGAAGGTGCCTTTCGACTGTTCCGCGAGGTCCTTGATCTGCGCGGTTTTTGCGATGCCGACGATCGTGGCCCATGGACCTTCCTTGCCCCAGCTAAGCCCGCCGCCAAGCGCGTCGCCGTTGGGCCAGAAACGCCGCGCCAACTCCTCGTCGATAATCGCTACGGAGTTGGGTGCAAAATAATTACCGGCGCGCATGTCGGACGGTTGAAAACCGCGACCTTGGACGATTGGCTGTCCAATCGTGGCGAAGTAGTCGGCGGAGACGAAAGCGTAGTCAGCGTGTGGCGGTGGCTCGCCTGGACCAGCTTGCCGGCCGCGAATGAAGAACATCGAATTATCAGCGCCAGGCGTGAACGGAGTTTGATATGCAGCGCCAACGTGTTGCACTCCGGGCAAGCCGGAAACGCGCGTTAGAACTTGATCGTAGAACGACGCGACCTTTGTTGCTTTGTCGTACTGCGCCCCGGGCAGTTGGACCCGCAACGTGAGCACGTTCTGCGGATCGAATCCGGGCCGTACGTCGAGCAGCTTGCCGAAACTTCGCACCAGCAAACCAGCCGAGATCAAAAGCACCAGCGCCAGGGCCACTTCCGCGACAACGAACGTCCGTCGCAACCACTGACGGGTTCCCGAATCAGTGCGCTCCGATTCTTTCAGCGAACGAACGAGATCGGTTTTCGACGCCGTTAACGCGGGTACTAGTCCGAAGATTACTCCACACAGCAGCGACGCACCGAGACTGATCAAGAGAACTCGAAGATCAACCTGAACAGCCGTGAGTCGTGGCAAGTCTGAAGGTGCAAGCGCGAGTAAAGCTTTCGTGCCCCACAAAGCAAGCACAACACCAACCACGCCGCCGAGCAATGCGATCAGCAGGCTTTCGGTCAGCAGTTGGCGAACGATGCGACCCCGGCCTGCACCCAGCGCAGCACGTACGGCGATCTCGTGACCACGCACCGTCGCTCGCGCGAGCAGCAGGTTTGCGACGTTCGCGCACGAGATCAACAGCACTGCAATCACAGCACAGAGCAACACGAAAAGCGGACGCCGCACGTCGCTGACGTATTCGTCTGTAATCGAACGAACTTCGATGTTGAAGATGTCGGGATCCTTCGCGCCACTGTTGCTGGCAACCCCAGTCATGATCTTCTGCGCGTGTGCGAGCGTCGTTCCCGACTTCAAACGCGCAATCATCGTGTAGGCCAAACTGCCGCGCCGTTCTTCGGAAAGCTCGCGTGGCGTGAACGCCATCGGTATCCAGAGGTCCACACTCGGATACATCTCCTGGATCGCTTGGGGTGCGACGCCGATCACCTGGTAATGATCGGCATTGAGTTGAATCGAACTACCCAGAGCGCTTGAATTCGAACTAAAGAATCGTTTCCAAAGCTCGGTGCTGAGCACGACCACGCGTTCGCTGCCGATTCGATCTTCTTCAGGATTGAAAAAGCGTCCGGCAGCGGGATTTATTCCCAACGTGGGAAAGAACGTTGCGGTGACGCGGCCCGCCTGCAAACGTTCGGGCACGCTGACGCCGGAAAGATTCACGTTTCGCGTGATGAAAGCGCCGGTTGATTCGAAAGCGTCCGTCTGACGGCTGTAGTCGAGGTAATGCGGCGCCGAGACAGGAGAGCGGGGAAGATTAATCTTCGGCAGTTGATTGTGAATTACAACAACGCGATCCGGATCGTTAACGGGCAGTTTGCGCAGCAACACGGCATCGACCACGGTAAAAGTCGCAGTCGTAGCTGCAATGCCCAGCGCGAGCGTCAGCACGGCAACGATCGTGAAACCAGGTTTCCTGATCAACATTCGCGCGCCGTAACGGATGTCACGCCAAACTGAACTCACTACCAAGCCTCCTTATTCGTACCTCAGTGCCACTAAGGGATCGACTTTCGTTGCTCGTCGGGCCGGCAGGTAACACGCGAGGAACGCGGCGATTAGCAAGCAACCAGACACAACTCCGAAGGTCAACAAATCAGTCGGTTGCACCTCGACCAGCAGCGCCCTCATGAAGCGCGTCAGCGCCCAGGCGCCCGCCAGTCCTATCCCGATACCCAGCAGGGCCAGCTTCATTCCGTGTTTCAACACGAGCTTCATGACCTCTGAAGTCGTTGCTCCGAGCGCCATGCGAATCCCAATTTCCTGTGTTCGTTGGGCCACCGCGAAAGCCATCACGCCGTAAATCCCGAGTGACGCGAGTAACAGAGCGACGACCGCAAAGAATCCCAGCGTCACGGACGAGAACGAGTACATCGACGCCGCCATGGACCAGACGTCGTTCATCGACTGGACTTCGTACACCGGCTGGTCTTTGTCTATGGCCCATACCTGCTGTCTAAGTGTCGGGGCGAGCGAGGTGGGAGCAACTTTCGTTCTCGCCACCAGGGTCATTCCGCTCCAGGGCTCCTGCGCAAACGGCAAGTAGTATTCGGGAGTTACGGGAAGATTCAGTTCGTGCGTGACGTCCTTCACGACGCCAACGATCTCTTTCCAGGGGGTTCTGTCCGGTTCTCCATAGAAACGGATGCGCTTTCCGATCGGCTCCTGGCCCGGCCAGTGTTTGCGCGCCAACGCTTCATTCACAATTACGACCGGATGCCCACCCGCCTGATCATGTTCGGTAAATGCGCGTCCCCTGACGATTGGGATCTGCATCGTTTGGAAGTAATCGGGAGTCGCAACACGATAACCGCCGATATTCTCTTGACTTGGCGGCGGCTGAGGTTCGCCTTCCACGAGGTACATGTCAGACATATCGTCGCCGCTGAGTGGTAGGTAATTGACTAGGGCCGCCGATTCGACGCCCGGGGTCGCTCTCACACGTTGGACCAGATCGTTGAAGAACGTTGCGCGTTGCGCTTGTTCGCTGTATTTCGCCCCAGGCAACGCCAGCTTCATCGTCATCACGTTGTCGGGATTGAAACCGGGGTTCGCCTGCACCAGCGCCAGAAAACTACGAATCGACAAACCCGCGCCTACCAGCAACACCAGCGATAGCGCGACTTCGAACACTACCAACGAGCTTCGCAAATGCTGTGAACTCGCGGACGTCTGGCGGCCGCTTTCCTTTAACGCGTCGTTGAGGTTGGGTTTTGAAACCTGCAACGCTGGTGCCAGACCGAATACAAGTCCGCTCAGAACT
>DASRPN010000139.1:0-14551 GCA_035646355.1 Pyrinomonadaceae bacterium
GACGACGAGATGCGCGCGGCTATCAATAGAATGACGAGCTTGGTAAGCATGAGCCCACTTGCTTGATCACTCCTCAGGTTTCAAATCCTGCAAAACCTCAGCAAACTTCTCCACATCGGCTTTAGTTTTTTCGAGTGAACGGCGGCTGTCGAGGTACGCGGTCCACGTCGGCGTTTGCGTCAGGGATTTGGTCGTGTCTTCGTCGAGCACCTGGGCCATCAAGGCGATGAGGTCGCTGACGATGCGCGTGTGCTCGATGAGGTTTTCGATGATCGAGTAAGCGAGTTGGGCGTGGGCAAAGTCCAGGTCGCAAGGTGGATTTGTTTCGTTTGTAACTTCGTTACTCATGCCAGCTTCCACGCACGAACGGCAGTTCTACAACCGTTCCGGAAATATCATCGACTTTCACTACCGTTCCAGGCGCGAGAAATTCATACCTGACGTAACCCAGTGCGATCGGGTTTTCGAGCTCTGGAGAATATGTCGCGGACGTAACGCGTCCGATCTCTTTGCCCTCTGCGGACGTGATCGTCTCGCCGTTTTCGACTGGCTCATTCATCCGCAGGCCGGTCAGTCTCTTAGCAACGTGCCCGCGGTGTTTGATGCGAATGATGATCTCCTGGCCCAGGTAACAACCTTTCGTGTAACTGATCGCGTCGTCGAAGTTCGCTTCGAGCACGATATTCGTTTCGTCCATGTCCTGGCCGTGACGCGGAATGCCCGCTTCGATCCGTAGCATTTCAAAAACGTCAGAACTTACCGGTTGCGCGCCGGCAGCAACCAGTTTCTCAGTCACTGAAACGACATCATTACCATTCACCAAAAGATCGAAACCATCTTCACCGGTGTGAGTCGCCCGCACAACAATCGCGTCAATACCCTGAATCACTTCAGCCGCCCGTTTCCCTTGCACCGTCAGTAGAGCCATTTCATCGCTAACGTCTGAAACACGAAAATCACCCGCCATTGTAAAGCGCGAGATTGTTTTCAAGATCGCTTCGTGTGCTGGGGATTCGGTATCAATTAGGAAACCCTCGTCCTGCCGTAGGATCCGAACGGCGCCGATCAAGCGTCCCTGCACCGTCGGAAAAACCGCCGGCAGCCAATTATTCTCGGTCGCGTTTTTGATGTCGTTTGTAATCAGGCCGTTGAGAAACATCGTCGCTTCGGACCCGGACACACGAATCCGGCCTCGCGATGCCGACAGATCGATTATTCCCGCACCGTCGCCACGAACGGACTCATACTCAACCATCATTGGATGTCTAGCGATCGCACTGCCTCCGCAACAACCTGATAATCCTGCAACCCGCGGGCAACCAACTCCTTAAATAATTCCGGCGCGACGTCTCCATTGCTTACGTCAGTTAGCCACAAAAAGGCACAAAACGCACAAGAAGAAAGGGATGAATACGGTGTTCTCACTCACTAATCCATTTTTGTGCCTTTTGTGGGCTTCGTTTGTGCCTTTTTGTGGTTCCTTTTTGTGACTCATTTAGTAATCGTGATCTCGCGCGTGACGATATTGTAGTCGCCGTTGCGGTAGGGCCAGCCATCTGGACCAATGAGTTCGACACGAATTGTGTGCTTGCCGGGTAACCAACCGGTCAACACAACGTGTTCCCAACGGTCGATCCACTGCATATCATCGTCGTCGACAATGTAACGAACACGATATTCGCCGCCGTCGCCGCGTAGTTTCACATTTGCGAGTGAAAAAACGATCGGCACTTCGTGACCTTCCGGAACGGTTTCTTCTGTGCCGGGCATATGCAAATACAGTAACGGTTTGGTTGAATCGAATTCACCGGGGAGTTCCTGAAGGTTCACTGGTATCGGTGCGCCCTGCAAAACTTCGACGCGCGACAACACTTGTCGCGGCGGGGGCGGCACGACTGTCGTTGTTGTAGTGTGCGTGTTGTCATTGCTGCCCGAACAACCCGCACACATCGCAAGTGCCATGACGATTGCGAAATAACGTCTCATCGATACACATTTAATCTAGACATTTCGTAAACGCAAATGTAAGAATCCGCCGAAAGGTCCAACAAGTCATCTCTGGGTCAGAATTTTATGAGCACGAAAAAACTTCTTCTCCTCGTAATCACTGTTCTGATTGCATTAATAGCAGCGTGTCGAAGCCAAAACTCGATACCGACGACAGGCGGTTTCACACCGGAAATCCAGCCTATTCCGCCGGGACTAACCACGTACGAAGCGATGGTTATTCCGGCTGATAATCCGATGACGCCGGAAAAAGTCGCGCTCGGTCGTCAACTGTTTTTCGACGAGCGCCTCAGCATCGACGGATCGAAGTCGTGCTACTCGTGTCACGTTTGTGAGAAGGGCCTGACTGACGGTCTACCGAAAGCGGTTGGACCAGGTAACAAAACGCTGCCGCGTCATAGTCCGACGCTTTGGAACATCGGATATCACAAAGAGTTCTATTGGGATGGTCGCAGTCCTTCGCTCGAGAAACAGGCGATGGCCGCGTGGACCGGCGGCAACATGGGTGTCGGCGACAAGCAAGCCGAAGTCGTCGGGCGAATCAACGCGCTGCAAGGTTACAAGTCGCAGTTTCAGAATGTTTTTCAGAGCGACGCTACAGCCGAGAACATCATGAAGGCTATCTCGGCGTTTGAGCGGACGATCATCAGCGGGGACACTGCGTGGGACCGCTGGCGCGCCGGCGACCAGACCGCGATTAGCGAGAGTGCGTTTCGCGGGTGGAACATCTTCCAGACGATCAAGTGCACCAACTGCCATGACGGAGTGCTGTTTAGCGATCAGCAGTATCACAATGTCGGAATAGGGATGGACCAGCCGACGCCTGATGGTGGCCGCGCCAACTTTACGAAGAAACCGGAAGACACTGGCGCGTTTAAGACGCCGACGCTGAGAGATGTTGCAAAGTCAGCGCCGTATTTTCACGATGGTAGTGCGAAGACGTTGGAAGAGGCGGTCGATATTATGCTCGCCGGCGGCAAGCCGAATCAGTATCTCGACAAGAAGAACCTGCAACCGCAGCGCGTCCTGCCGGAGCAGCGTGAAGACTTGTTGAACTTCCTCCGGTCCTTGAGCGTCGACTGCACGCTCAAGAAGCCGCCGCTCCCGCAGCAGTAAACCAGATTCGGCGACACGGAGATCCGGAGAAGGGGAGATACGGCGATGGAATCTGGTCCCCGCTTCTCCCGGTCTCCGTCTCGCCGCTTCGGCTTAGGCGCGTGCGGACTGCACGCCGGTGATCTTCTTGAGGCGTTCTTCGACAGCATCCCATGCGATGTTCGAGAAGAACGCTTCGATGTATTTCGGTCGCTCGGCGGGTTTGTAGTCGAGCAGATACGCGTGCTCCCACACGTCCATCACCAGTATCGGCGTGAACCCTGCAACGTTCCCCGTTTCGTGCAACGTGATCCAGTGATTTGAAAGCCTTCCGTTCGCGGGGTTCTGGTAACAGATGGCCCAGCCAACACCTCGCATCTTCCCAATCCCGACAAAATCCGCTTTCCACACATTGTAACTGCCGAAACTAGTCTCAGCAGCTTTCGCAAATTGCGACGTCTTAGTGGGGTCGCCGATACCTCCGCCGCTTTCCAGATTGTCGAAGTAGTACTCGTGCAGGACCATGCCGTTGTATTCGAACCCGAGCCGTCGTGTGAGCTCTGAGTAAGCAGGCATCTCTTCCTGATCGACGTTGCCGTCTTTCACAAACTCAGTGATCTTCTCTGTTAACTTGTTCGTCTCCTTGACGTAGCCTTCGTACAGCTTGAAGTGCACGTCAAGCGTTTCGTCCGAAATTCCTTTGAGACCGCTGAGGTTGAATTGGCGTGGGGTATAAGTGCCAGTTGTACTCATACATACCTCCAGGTTGGAAAAGTAGGGATGTGGAGAATATGACGAGAGAGTGTGGCGAATACGTTGTGAGGCTGGTGATTTATTGTGTGAATCCGTGCCTCTCGATAAGCACGGATTCACACGAGGAAAAACCTTTATTTACCGAGAATTACCCAATCGCCGTGCGACGTGCCCATAAACAGAAGCATCGGCAACGATAGCCATGCGTTTGTTCGCGACGCGATGAAAGCCTGACGCGCTAGTTCGGGTGGTGCGGCAGGACCGGTGCCCGCGGTCGCTGCGATGATCCGTTTGTTGTTAGGCCAGATGATGCCCCACACGTTCAAGAGCATCAGCAGGCCGTATGCGCCACCGATCCCGATCGAGTAAGTCTTGTTGCTGGCCCAACTTTGATCGCCGACTGTCAGCATCGCGGTGAAGAATCTGACGAGTCCCCACGTCACAAACGCAACGAGGACAAACATAACGATCGCAAAAATCCGCCCGTCTTTAATCAGCGCCGGAACTTTCTTGATGATTAAGAATTCAAGCAGGAACAGGACCACCGGATAGGTCATCCAGGCAAACAGTATGAACCACAGATTGAGATTGCCGCCGCCGAGTGTATTTGCGTTGTTGACGTCGGCCTTGAGGATATACATCGCGTAGTAAGCGAGACCTGCCAACACAGTCACGACTGCGCCCCAGCGAAAGTACCACAGCGCGCGGCCGAGCAGTTCGGGGTTTACCTTTTTCTTCGTGTCCGCGTCGAGTCCTTTTTGAAACGGAACGTTAACGAGGTTGAAGAAGTAGAGCAGGCCGATCCAGGTGATGCCAGCGACGAAGTGGAACCAGCGGAAGAAGATTCGCAGAAAATCTTGTGAAGTGGGTGCGTGAAATAGTTCCTGAAACATAGCCAGACTGATGGGGAGCTCAATTAGCATAATGCGGCCTCCGTGATGTCTTGGAATACAGCGCGAAGATTACATTTTTTAGATCTATTAATCCAGTGGTCTTGGACCGGGGTTATCCATACCGCGCGTGCTCATCTGGTTGATGACGCGGACTGTCAGATCGCTGCTGACGTGAATCTGGCACGAGAGGCGCACGTTATCAGCCAATTCCTGCTCCACCGAGAGGCGATTGCGTTCAAGATCTCCCATCGGCCCAGGATCGCCTTCAAGGACCTCAACCCGACACGTGGTGCAACGCGCATTACCGCCACAACGATGAAGAATATCGATACCGGCATCTTCAATAGCAAGTACCAGTTTCTTCCCTTCCGGTGCATCGATTTCGACTGGACCAGTGGCAGTTTCAGCATTGATCTTTGGCATCTCTGATTGTTCCCTTTTGAGTGTAAAAAGAAAGGAGACAGGATCGCTCCCGTCTCCCGTCCGTTGTTAGTTACTGCCGTTCCTTAGGCGGTGAACGAAGAGCCGCAGCCGCAGCTGCCGGTCGCGTTCGGGTTCGTGAAAGTGAATCCCGATCCCATGACCCCGGTCACGTAATCGATCTGGACGCCATTCAAGTACTGCGCGCTAAACATGTCGATGAACAGGCGCACGCCTTTTTCGTCCATCACAAAATCGCCTTCACGCGATTGCTCTTCAATGTTCAGGCTGTATTGGAAGCCGGAGCACCCGCCCGGTACCACGCGCACGCGCAGCCCTGAGGTTTCGGGTAGACCTTCCTCGCCGGCCATAAACTTCTTGATTTCTGTTGCGGCCGACTCGGTCACGTTCAGTGTAACGGTGGGCGCTGTGGTTGCTGACATTTGTCTGTAAGTCCTCTCTAACGTTCGATCTGGTCTGTGCTACTTAGTTCTTTGTACTTTGTTTATTAGCGTAACGTCATATACAAAGAACAAAGCACTAAGTACCAAGTTCTTAAGACCGCCTTTATCTTATTAACCTTTGCCTAAAACAACAAGTTCAGGTTTCATCGCCTCGATCGAGACCTGTCGCGCAATTTCCTCGGACACGTGTCGGAACGCCCTCGCCTGCGGCGAATCAGGGTGACTCACCACCACCGGCACTCCTTTATCCCCACCTTCGCGCACTTCAATCCCGAGGGGCACCGCCCCCAGGAACGGCACATGATAGGCAGTCGCGAGCCGTTCTCCGCCACCTTCGCCAAAGATGTTGTACCGCGTGCCGGTATCAGGCGCGAGGAAATAACTCATGTTTTCGACAATCCCCAGCACCGGTATCGCCACGGTTTCAAACATCCTCAGAGCGCGTCGAACGTCGGCTATCGCAACGTCCTGCGGCGTCGTGACGAGCACCGCACCCTGCACCGGCACGAGCTGCGCCAGCGACAACTGCACGTCGCCGGTACCCGGCGGCATATCGACAATCAAATAATCGAGCTCGCCCCATTTCACGTCCGACAAAAACTGTTTCACTAAACCATGCAGGATCGGACCACGCACGATCATCGGCTTGTCGCCCGGTTGCAACAGCGCCATCGACATAAACTTCACGCCGAAAGCTTCGATCGGCACGAGCTTGTTGCCGTCTACTTCCGGACGCGCATTGCTTGCGCCAAGCATGATCGGAACGTTTGGTCCATAAACATCCGCATCCATCAAGCCGACGCGCGCGCCGTCGAGTGCAAGCGAGACGGCGAGGTTAACGGCGACGGTCGACTTACCCACGCCGCCCTTTCCCGACGAAACGGCGACGATGTTTCGCACACCTTCGATCACAACTTTCTCACCAAGGCCGCGGCCTTTCGGCACTTCGGCGTCCATCGTCACATTGACGGACTCGACACCCGGCAAACCACCGACGATCTCGCGCGCTGCGCTTTCCATCTCAGCCTTTACAGGACAAGCGGGAGTCGTTAACACGATTCGAAAAGAGACGTTGCCGCCGTCGATCTTGAGGTCGCGGATAAAGCCGAGCGTTACGATATCTTTGTGCAGATCCGGGTCCTTGATCTGTCGCAAACTATCGAGAATCAGTTGGTCGTTAAGTTCACTCATGTATGCAAAGAAGCGTAGCTGATTGGTTGGTTTTTGACAAACGCGAGTGTGGCGGGTAGTTTCAGCAATCGGTGACCGATGTATTAAGTCATTTCTTAAATCCGCGTAACGTCGGCGACGCGGATGAACCAAGCTTCACAGGACGTTCGGCTTCGTTAATTTGCGGGGCGAATGTGCGAATCTCGATTCAGATTGACGAAATGCATCGCGTGTCGCAAGCGCGATTTCGAGCTGCCGGATGCGACGTTTTGGTTGCCTCGGCATCGTTGTTGACGGAGCGCGTTAGCGGAAGTACAACCGCCGACGCCGCTTCCTTTGCGCAAGAGCCTGAAACTTTATTTGGCGTCATACCGAACCATGAACACTGCCCGGGACTCGCATGCGATGCACTACTCGCTGCCATTCGTGATTACAGCAACGCCGCGCGCGATGACTGGACCGGTGACGAAGCACTAATTTGCACGTGCTTCTTCGTTTCAGAACGCACGATTGAGAATGAGATTCAAAAGCACGGATTAACTACCGTCGCAGAAGTGACAAAGGCCTGTAATGCCGGCGGCGGCTGCGGATCTTGTCATCAACTAATTCAGGAGATACTCGCGACAAATGATCTACCTCGATAACAACGCTACGACCCGCGTCGCCCCGGAAGTGGTCGAAGCAATGCAGCCCTACCTGAGCGAATTTTTCGGCAACCCCTCGTCGGCACACACTCTCGGCCGAGCTATGCGGCAGGCGGTCGAAGAGGCGCGCCAACAGGTCGCAACGTTGATCGGCGCGTCTGACACAAACGAGATCGTCTTCACATCGTGTGGTTCGGAGTCTGACAACTGGGCCATTCGCGGCGCGCTCGCGTCGCAGCCCGGGAAGAAACACATTGTGACGACCCTCGTCGAACACGAAGCGGTGCGAAATGTTTGCAGCGCGCTTGAAGGTGAAGGTTACGAAGTCAGTTGGATTGGAGTAAACGCATACGGCGAGATCGATCTCGATTCGTTGCGTGATGCTTTGCGTTCGGATACGGCGTTAGTGTCGGTCATGCTTGCGAACAATGAAACCGGCGTGTTGTTTCCGGTCAATGAGATCGGATCGCTCGTGCGCAAGCGATCGAAAGCCCTCTTTCATGTCGATGGCGTTCAAGCGGTTGGAAAGATTCCGATCGATCTCACGGGCGTTGATCTGTTTGCGTTGTCAGGTCACAAGCTGCACGCGCCGCAAGGTATCGGCGCGCTCTACATCCGAGAAGGGGTTTCGCTGCCGTCATACATCATCGGCGGTGCGCAGGAGCAAGGCCGTCGCGCAGGGACGTCGGCAGTTCCAAACATCGTCGGCCTCGGCGCCGCATGCAAACTCGCGCAGGAAGATGACGATCACTCGCGCATACGCGATCTGCGCGATCGTCTCGAGAATGGCATTCTCGAAAACATTCCCAACACGCGCCGTAACGGCGATCCCGCGAATCGTTTACCAAACACGTCGAACATCTCTTTTGAATATGTCGAAGGTCAGAACATCATGCTTCATCTCGATCAACTCGGGATCTGTGTTTCGACCGGTTCTGCTTGCCACTCGTCGACACACCAGTCGTCGCCAACGCTGCACGCGATGAATGTGCCGTACACTGCCGCCCAAGGATCGATCCGTTTCTCGCTGGGCAGGTACAACACCGACGAAGATATCGAAAACACCTTGCGCGTCCTGCCAGAGATCATCGAAAAGCTCGCCGCGATGTCATCCTACGACAAGGAACTGCACGCAAGCACATAGCATGTTAGAATTCATGTTCGTCTGAGCGAGGCGAAAAGCAACAGCGAAAGGTCTGGCAATACAAGAATGAGCACTGTCATCGAACCCCCAGCAACACCGGTCGAAAAGCACCTCGAGGAAGTCGAAACCGTCACGATCCGCTTCGCCGGAGACTCTGGCGACGGCATGCAGTTGACCGGCACTCAGTTCACCAACACTTCAGCCGTCGTCGGCAACGACATCTCAACGTTGCCCGACTTTCCGGCCGAGATTCGCGCTCCTGCCGGCAGTTTGCCGGGCGTGAGCGGATTTCAGCTCAACTTCTCGAGCACCGACATCAAGACGCCGGGCGATCAACCTAATGTGCTGGTCGCGATGAATCCCGCGGCGCTGAAGGTCAATCTGGCAGACCTCGAAGAAGGCGGGACGCTGATCATCAACACTGATGGATTCACGCCCGAAAATCTGAAGTATGCGAATTACGCGACGAACCCGCTCGACGACAATTCGCTCGCCGGTTATCGCATCCACAAGTTGCCGATCTCGACGCTCAACATGAATGCGTTGAAGGGCAACGTCGAGTTGTCGCGCAAAGAGATGGATCGATCGAAAAATTTCTTCGCGCTTGGCGTGCTTTATTGGCTCTACGACCGGCCGATGGAAAACACGCTCAACTGGATCAGAACGAAGTTCGCAAAGAGTCCGGAACTCGCGAAGGCCAACGAAATCGCGCTGAAGACCGGTTACAACTTCGCCGACACCACCGAAGTCTTCACAACGCACTACACAGTGAAGCGCGCGCAGATCGCTCCCGGTAAGTACCGGAAGATCACCGGTAACGAGGCGACCGCCATCGGTTTTGTTGCCGCCGCGCAGCTCGCCGGTCAGCCGCTGTTTTATGGTTCGTATCCGATCACGCCTGCGTCCGACATTCTTCATGAGTTGTCGCGACACAAGAGTTTTGGGGTGAAGACGTTTCAGGCCGAAGACGAGATCGCCGCGGTCTGTGCTGCGATTGGCGCAAGCTTTGCCGGTCACGTTGGATTGACTGGAACGTCGGGTCCGGGTGTCGCTTTGAAGCAGGAAGCGATTGGTCTCGCCGTGATGACGGAGTTGCCGCTCGTTATCGTCAACGTTCAACGTGGCGGACCGTCAACCGGACTGCCAACTAAAACTGAACAGGCGGATCTGTTCCAGGCTGTCTGGGGACGAAACGGCGAGTGTCCTGCGATTGTGGTCGCGCCCGCAACGCCTGCCGATTGTTTCCACATGGCGATTGAAGCGGTGCGGCTGGCGTTCAAGTACATGTCGCCCGTCTTTTATCTCTCCGATGGATATCTCGCGAACGGCGCCGAGCCATGGGCGCTTCCGGAGATCGATTCGTTACCGAAGATCGAACTGCAATTCGCGACCGATCCGGCGAACTTCATGCCGTATTCGCGTGATGAGGTCACCCTCGCGCGCCCGTTTGCTTTGCCGGGAACTCCGGGTCTCGAACACCGCATTGGCGGAATTGAAAAGCAGCACATCACCGGAAACGTCAACTACGATCCTGAAAACCACCACCTGATGGTCAAACTTCGTCAGGAGAAGATCGATCGCGCGGTGAATGATATACCCCTCGTCGAAGTGATGGGTGAGAAGACCGGAAAGGTGCTCGTGCTTGGTTGGGGATCGACGTACGGATCGATCAGTTCGGCGGTTGAAAAGATGCAGCGTGAAGGAAAGAGCGTTTCATCGGCGCATCTTCGTTACCTGAACCCGTTCCCGCGTAACCTTGGTGAAGTGCTTGCCGGCTTCGAAACGGTGATCGTTCCGGAGATGAATCTCGGCCAACTCTGCACCATGATTCGCGCCCGTTACCTGGTTGACGCCGTGCCGTTCTCGAAAGTGAAAGGCCGCCCGTTCCAAATCCGCGAGATCGTTCGCAAAGTTGAAGAGTATTTGTGATGTTGGAGAACCCACCGTTACCGTCAAACTTCGACACCGGCCCCGTCGAAATGTTCGAGGAGGCGCGTCGATATGTTATGGGTAAAGGAAAGCTCAACAAGACTCTTGCACGGCTCACAAGCGATCTGGAGCAACACAACATCCCTTATGCGGTAATCGGTGCCACGGCGTTGTTAGCGCACGGCTATCCCCGACTTACGGTAGACATAGACTTATTGATGACTCGTGAAGGCCTGGAACAATTTCATGCTGAGTTGATAGGGTTGGGTTACGCTCCGGCATTTCCAGGCGCAAAGAAGCGATTGCGATCGACGATCGACGGCGTCAGCATCGAAGTGATGACGACCGGTGAATATCCGGGAGATGGGAAACCCAAGCCGGTGAGCATGCCTGATCCCGTCACCGCTTCAACTGAAATTGACGGCATCAGATATGTAACGCTTGAAAAACTTATCGAGTTGAAACTCGCATCCGGCATTTCAGCCCCGCACCGTTTGAAGGATTTGGCCGATGTTCAGGAGTTAATAAAGTTCAAGAACCTCGATGCAAACTTCGCCGACAAACTGGACCCGTATGTCAGAGCAAAGTACATCGAGCTACAGGAAGCGGTTAGTAAGAGTGAAGACGTTGAGGAGAAATGATGAGTACAAACGTGAATGGGAAAAGTGGAAACGGGAATCAGCCGCAGGTAGTTTCGGCGGAGAGTGAGGCGGGATCGTCCGTCTCGGGTAAAGTTGCGCCACCCCCGGGGCAAATGAAGAAGGCGGATTTCGTTTCTGACCAGGAAGTCCGCTGGTGTCCGGGTTGCGGCGACTACGCCATTCTCAACAACGTCCAAAAAGTGATGCCGGAGCTCGGCATCCCGCGCGAAAAGATCGTCTTCGTATCCGGCATCGGTTGCTCGTCGCGTTTCCCGTACTACATGAACACGTACGGGTTCCACAGCATTCACGGCCGCGCGCCCGCGGTTGCGACCGGAATCAAGTGCGCCAATCCCGACCTCAGTGTTTGGGTGATTACCGGCGACGGCGACGCGCTCTCGATCGGCGGTAACCATTTCATCCACGCGATCCGCCGTAACCTCGACGTCAACTACATCCTTTTCAACAACCGTATTTACGGTCTGACGAAAGGACAGTACAGCCCGACTTCCGAATTCGGTAAACGAACGAAATCGACACCAAGCGGCACGATCGATTATCCGATCAACCCCTTATCACTGGCGATCGCCAGCGAGTCTACGTTCGTCGCGCGCTCGATCGACATCGACGTCAAACATCTCGGCCAAATCGTCGAAGCTGCCGCGAAACACAAAGGCATCTCGTTCATCGAGGTCTACCAGAACTGCAACATCTTTAACGACCACGCGTTCGACTATTTCGCGGAACGCACCGTCCGCTCAGACCGCGTGCTTTATCTCGAACACGGGAAACCGATGGTCTTCGGTAAGGAGCGAAACAAGGGCATCCGCATGAACGGCGCGCATCCGGAAGTGGTCACAATCGGCGAGAACGGCATCACCGAAAACGACCTGCTGGTTCACGATATTCACCTGAAGGATCCGAGCGTTGCGTTCATGCTGGCGCGCATGGAGCAGCCGGACTTTCCGCAGCCCGTGGGCATCTTCCGGGCCATCGAACGTCCGACTTACGAGGACATGATGGTTGACCAGATCGACGCCGCTGTCGCGAAATCAGGACCGGGAAGCCTCGAAAAACTAATTCATAGCGGCGACACCTGGGTCGTCGACTGAAACACAACCCGCCCTAATCCCGTAAGATCCGTGTTGAAGCTAACCGCAGACACGGATCTTACAAATTCCTCTTGGAGCACAATTATGATTTGGTTTAAAGCGTCGCTACGCCTGATCTCCGCCTTCGTTCTCTGTTTTGCGCTTTCCGCGTCACTACTGCCGCTTCCATCAGTTGCGGCTCAGCAACAGGCAGCAGCGACCGCTACCGCACAAGACTACGGTTCGGCACTCGCTGCGATTGAAAAAGCTATCGACGAGAAACGAAAAGAGCTCGGAATTCCCGGTATCGCGCTCGCGATCGTTAAAGACGACCAGATCATCTATTTGAAGGGTCTTGGCGAAAAAGACCGCGACAAAAAACTGCCCGTTACGCCCGACACGCAGTTCGCAATCGGCTCCGCGTCGAAAGCGTTCACCGGCATGATCGCCGTGATGGCTGCGGATGAGGGCAAGTTGTCGCTCGACGACTCGCCAAAGAAGTTTCTGCCTTATTTCACACTTCGCGATCAGGAAGCCGCTGCGAAGATCACCATCCGCGATTTGCTGGCTCACCGTTCCGGTTTAAACCGAACCGACTTCGCGATGGTCACCGGTCTGCTGAACCGCGAGGAGCTAATCAGGGTTGCAGGAGAAGCGAAACCCACAGCCAAGCTCGGCGAGAAGTTTCAGTATCAGAACATCATGTACGCGGCCGCGGGCGAGGTTGTCGCAAAGGCCGAAAAGTCGACGTGGGATAAACTGATCGCCTCGCGCATCTTCAAACCGCTCGGAATGACCAACAGCGACACAACAGCCGCTGCGATGCAAAAAGCGCGCGACTACTCGATTGGTTACGACTACAACCCCACAACGAAAGTCACTCGCCGTTTGCCGCAGCGCGAGATCTTCGCGGCGGCGCCTGCGGGAGCGATCAATTCGAGCGCTCGCGATATGGCCCAATGGGTGCGTCTGATGCTGAACAACGGCACGCACAACGGCAGGCGGCTTGTTTCGGAAAAAGGTTTCGACGAACTGATCCGCAAACAGATGAACATTGGCGGGACGGTTGATTACGGTCTTGGTTGGTTCTTGCGGCAGTGGGACGGTCACAAGGTGGTCGAACACGGCGGCAACATTGACGGTTTCAATTCGCTGGTCGCGATGATGCCGGATCAGAAGCTCGGATTTGTCTTGTTGACGAATGTGACCGCTTCGTCGCTCGGCGCTTTTGCGATGAATACGATCTGGAAGAACATCGTCGGTGGTCCGAAGTCTGCGGAAGCTACGAGTTCCTTACCCGCGGGTGATCCGAAGATCGAAGTCGGGTCGTACAAAATCGCCGGTGCGCCGGTGACGTTTGAAGTCACGCTGAAAGACGACAAGTTGATGCTGTCCGTGCCGGGTAACCCTTCTTTTCAACTGCAAAACATGGGCGGCCGCCGTTACAAACTCGCGGAGCCGGCACCGCCGGGGTACTTCGTAACGTTCCGTCCGGTAAAAGATAAAGAGTCGGAAACAGAACTGTATCTCGAGCAGCCGCAGGGCAATGTCGCCGCAACGAGGGTTTCTGCTGCGAAAGAAAGCGCAGCTACTAATGGAACAGGATCGAATGGATCGAGCAGTTCTTCGTTGATTTCCACTGACGAACTGATCGCGAAAATGATTGAGGCGTCTGGTGGTGAGGCGAACCTGCGGAAGCACAAGTCAGCGGCGATGACTGTCGAACTCGATTTGGAAAGTCAGGGTATGAAAGGCCTCGGCACGATCAGTACTCGCGCGCCAAACCTTGCCGGCAGTGAGATGACGTTTACCGCGCTGGGCAAGAAGGTGGCGCAGATCGTGACCTTCTTCGACGGCAACGGCGGCGGCGAAGTGATGACCTTTGGTCCACCCGAAACGTATTCGGGTAAGCGCCTCGACGACATTCGAAATGGCGCCGATTTCTACGACGTCCTGAACTGGAAAACTAACTACAAAAGCATCACCGTCAAGAGCATCACCAAAGTCGGTGATGAAGACGCTTATGTCGTCGAGAAACGTCCGGAGAAAGGCACAGTCGTAACCGATTACGTCTCGACGAAGACGTTCCTGTTGCTGAAACGCGAATCGCTGATCGTTAGCGAAACGGCCGGTGTCGAGATACCGCAAACGCAGACGTTCAGCGACTATCGCAACATCGATGGCGTCATGGTCGCGTTCAAATCCTCGTCAAGCAACATCGCAAACGGCGATATCACAATGCGCGTTCGCGATATGAAGTTTGACGTCGCCATCCCCGACACCGTGTTTCAAAAACCAGC
>DASRPN010000140.1:0-6800 GCA_035646355.1 Pyrinomonadaceae bacterium
GGGGCGGCGGCGATAAGCTTCTTGATATCTGTTATTGTCGTGATGGAAACAGCTTACGGCTTCGGGCCGTTTGCGAAAAGCGACCCTTTGCAAAACGCGACGCTCCTGCAATGCTTTCTCGCTGTGATTTCGATATCTGGAATGACCTTGGCGGCAGTCAACAGCGAAAGAGTACAAGTCATGCGTCAACAGGTGGCACGTGAGCGAGTGGAAGGTGAGCGCCTAGCGGCCCTGGAGATGGGGATTGCGTGTGAGGTACAGAGCAAGCTGCTGCCACAGAGAACCCCGCCGCTCCCCACTCTCGACTATGCGGCGCGCTGTGTCCAGGCTCGTGCCGTCGGTGGAGACTACTACGACTACCTTGATTTGGGATCAAACCGTATCGCCTTAGTGTTGGCAGACATCTCAGGCAAAGGCATCTCCGCAGCGTTATTGATGGCCAACCTTCAGGCCGCCCTTCGCAGCCAGTCCGCTCTCCTGGTGGAGAATTTCGCGCACTCGCTCCGATTGGTGAATCGCCTTTTTTTCGAATGCACCGAGCCGAGCAAGTACGCTACGCTCTTCGTGGGTATATATGACGACACAACTCGTAGCTTACGTTATGTCAACTGTGGTCACAATCCGCCTCTGCTGCTGCGCGGCCCGACCATTGAGCGGTTGGTTGCGAACGTCACTGTTCTCGGATTATTTGAGGAATGGGAGTGTGTCGTTGCCGAAACCACACTTGCGCCAGGCGACATCCTGGCCCTGTATACAGATGGCGTCGTCGAGGCGACAAATGCAACTCAACAGGAGTTCGGCGAAGCTGGATTACTGCAGACTCTACGGAAAAATCGGCACTCAGATGCTCGTTCTATTGCCGAATCTGTCGTAGCTAGCGTGCAGGAATTCTCAGCAGGCGAGCAAAAGGATGATCTAACGCTGCTGGTTGCCCGCGTCCGCTAGTCTTGGCGTCGCTTACAAAGAGCCTTCGATACCCAGCTGTTCGCTACCTTTGGTGATACAACTCTCCGCCTCGATTGCGAATAGCCGAGCTGTTGTACAAAGCCTGAGCCGATTCTGCACTCGGGAGAGATCCTTCACCACACATTCATAACAAGGTACTAACTCTTGAGGATTCGGGTGCCGTGTTCACCGTGATAGACCGGCTTGAGAGCGTTGAGTCGGAGCAGGTTTGCTAGTTTACGAGCATCTATGCGGTCATTCTTACTACCCTGCTTGAGCAGATGATTGTGTTTGGGATTGCAGACAACCAGATACTTCACCAGTGGCTCGACAAACATCGTAAAGCCAGACCGCATGATTGCCTTCCCCCAAGGTCACGTGGACCGCACCGCGCAAGCTCTGGAAAAGTCGCGTACAGCTTGTGTTGAGGTCTCAATGATCAACTGAGAAACAACTTTGCCATTAGCGTCCAGCACAAAGACTTTTGGGGCAACATCGACTTTTGATGCAAAGCCATCGATCCCACAGAAATCGTAATAACGAAAGTACCTGCTTTCTGACTCTTCCCTTTGTTAAAGCGGTTCATCAATCGCGCCAATCTGGCCCATTACCCGCAGCGGCACGATATTTGACGAAGGGTACAAAAAGGGTTAAAAAAGGGGGACACTCCTGGTTCGTCTCTTTGAAACACGCAATTTTGTTTAGGCCCGCGTAGCTCAGTGGATTAGAGCGTTCGCCTCCGGAGCGAAAGGTCGCAGGTTCGACCCCTGCCGCGGGTACCAACTTTTCCCTTTCTCGACTTAATTACAAAAACGACTTCGCGATGCACTGCCTTAGTGTGTGATTTGGATCGGGGCAGGTTTCGGACTACCTTGCAGCTGGACCGGCAACTGTGGGGCGCAGCAGATCTTGTTTAAGCGTCGCGAGTCTTGCTGCATGAGGTTGTCTTTGGCGAGCCAGTCACGGACGTCGCGGAGGACCTTCGCGGCGTTCTCGTCTTTGGGGGTTGAAAGACGGTAATGCATCCAAACACCTTCACGTCGCGCAGCAACGATCCCCGCTCGACGTAAGTACGCGAGGTGGCGGCTGATCTTCGGTTGGTTTGTATTCAGTATCTCAACGAAGAAGCAGACACAAACTTCCTGGTCTCCAATCAGGTTAATGATCCGCAGTCGAGTCGGATCCGCCAATGCCTTAAAAAACAATTCACGATCAAACGGCTTCTCTGTCCATTTCATACGCCCGCGATAATAACACAAGACATACGGCTTGACATATATCCAAGACCGGCGCATACTGCCCGTCATAGAATATGCGCTTGGGCATATATAGACATAAAGAGAAGGAGTTAACCTGACATGCAAAATCAACCAAAACCGGTACAGGCGCTAAAAGCGCACCTGGCCCTGAACGTCAAAGACATAAACGCGAGCCTGGGGTTCTATCGAAAGCTCCTGGGCCTCGAACCGAGCAAGGTTCGAACGGGTTACGCCAAATTCGACGTGCAAAATCCTCCGTTGAATCTGACGCTGAACGAAAACGCCTTTAACGAACGCGGCGCACTTTCGCATCTCGGCATCCAGGTCGGATCTACCGAAGACGTTTCCGCCGTACGCGAAAGATGGATCCAATCCGGACTCTTGACGCGCGACGAAATGCAGACCAACTGCTGTTACGCTCTACAAGACAAAACCTGGGTACGCGATCCGGACGGCAATGAGTGGGAAGTATTCGTCGTGCTTGAGGATAATCTTCCCGAAACTGCGCCTTGTGAGTGCGGCACAAAGCTGGAAGATACTGCAAGCGTCTCCGAAACAATTAAAGTTGAAAGCGCTACGTCGTGCTGTGCGCCAACACCGATTGGAGTCACAAATGCGTCAGCCGTTAACGAAACGGGTTGCTGCTGAAGCGTTCGGCACATTTTTCCTACTGGCCGCAGTGGTCGGTTCCGGCATCATGGCTGAGCGCCTCGCACAGGGAAACACAGCCGTGGCTTTGCTCGCCAACACTGCGGCCACGGGCGCTGCTCTCGTCGCGTTGATCATTAGTTTCGCTCCGTTATCGGGCGCGCACTTCAATCCGGTGGTGACGTTGTCTTTCGCGTGGCGATTTGGTTTCCCGTGGAGAGATGTCCCCTTTTACTTGCTGGCTCAACTAGGAGCTGCGATTGGTGGGGTCATGGCGGCAAATACGATGTTTGGCCTGCCGGCGATTTTTGTGTCACATCATGCCCGAACGGGAATGGCTCAACTATTTAGCGAAGCTATCGCGACACTTGGATTGGTCGGTGTGATCCTCGGCGCGAGTCGGTCGCGAGTTATCGAAGTCGCGATCGCAGTGGGTGCTTATATAACCGCAGCGTATTGGTTCACGTCTTCGACGTCTTTTGCGAATCCGGCAGTTACGGTTGCGCGTTCACTGAGTGATACTTTTGCCGGAATTCGTCCGGTAGATGTGCCGGGTTTTATCCTGGCCCAACTTGCCGGAGGTATTGCTGCGACGGTGCTATTGCGATGGCTGATTCCGCTTGAAGACGTCGATGGATAGCCGGATGGGAGACACATGGAAACCAAACCGTACAAGTTTCTCTTCTTGTGTACCGGAAATTCTGCGCGCAGTATCTTTGGCGAGTACTTGTTGAGGCTGCTGGGAGGATCACGCTTTCAGGTGTTTAGTGCGGGTTCGTTCCCTACCGGCAAGGTTAACCCTCTATCCATTAGAGTCTTGGAGGACGTCTACAATATTGACGCCTCCCAGGCGCGCAGCAAATCCTGGGAGGAATTCGAAGGGTGGGAATTTGACTTCGTTGTCACCGTTTGCGACAACGCTCGCGAGACGTGTCCGGTGTGGCCGGGTCAACCGCTAGTGGCTCATTGGTCCAATCCCGATCCCGCGGCAGTTGAAGGCAACGAAACTGACAAGTACAAAGCATTCAAAGACGTGGCGTCTCAGATCGACCGCCGGCTGCGACTCTTTACGTCTCTCCCGTTTGCACAGCTTGACCGAAGCCAGCTAGCTGCTGCCATCGATGAGATCGGATCGAAGTAGAAGGTGTGAATGAGGAACAATGAACTGCGAAAACATCACCATCACTGATGCGTCGTCCGACGACTTAACCGACATTTTAGATCTACTAACGGAGGTTCAGTTACCGCACGACGGCGTCGCGGAACACATCAGCGGCTTCTTCGTCGCCAGAGATGAGTCGTCGCGAATTGTCGCGACGATCGGACTCGAGCGACATGGTAATATTGCCTTGCTAAGATCCGCCGCCGTTGCACCGCAATATCAACACTGTGGACTCGGCTCTCGCTTGACGACTCACCTCCTGGACCATGCGACCAACGAAGGCATCGAACGAGTCGTACTATTGACCACGACAGCAAAGGATTTCTTTGAACGACGCTTTGGGTTTTGCGAGACCTCACGCGGTACTTTCGAGAACGACCTGGCAGATTCATCAGAATGGAACCTGCCTCGATGTTCGTCCGCTGTGTGTATGAGTCTCGACTTAAAACAACCAGTTAGTAGGTCCTGAGACAATCCTCACATTGACACGGTCCCAGCTTTGGCCTTAATTTCCGACCCATGCCATTGTTACGCCCTTCCTCCGTCCCTTTACTCGTGGCCATTATGCTCGGCATTGCCGTAACTGCCGCCGCCCAGTGCACTAAGAAAATCACCGAAATCCCTGCCGCGCCCGAACTGCTCGGCTTCCGCCTGGGGATGACGAAGGAAGAGATCAAGGCCCACGTCCCGCAAACCGACTTCGGGCGAACTGACGATTTCGGCGTTTCCAAGACGACGATCAATCCCCACTTCGATCCCAAGATCGATAAGGCGAAGTTTGAAGGCGTGCGCAGCATCTCGCTTGACCTCGTGGACCGGAAACTCACGTCGCTTTGGATTGGCTACGACGAAAACTTCAAAGCTAAAACTGTTGAAGAGTTCGTAAAACTGATCACTCAGTCGTTGCAGTTGCCGGCGACATGGAGTTCCTATCGATACCGTGGTCAACAAATGCGTTGCGACGGTTTCCAGTTGCAAGTGACGACGGTCGCGGGTGGACCAACCTTGCGCGTGCTTGACGTTGCGGCTGAAGAGACGGTCGCGATGCGACGGCAGCAGAAGGAAGAGGCGGCGGCAATGGCTGAAGCCGCTCCCGAGACGCCGGAAGCGGCTGACGAACCGGAGATCATCGCCGACAAGAAATCCAAGGCTTACTACCTCGGCACCTGTCGCCCCGAGAAAGAGATCGCCGAAGCAAACAAGATCGTTTTTAAAACAACAGAAGAGGCCGAAAAGGCGGGGTTTAAGCTCGCGAAGAACTGCCATTAAGCTATTCCGCAATCCAACAGGCAATAACTAGAAGGAGGCAGCATGTTCAAAGAATTCAAAGAATTCATCGCGCGCGGAAACGTTGTCGACCTGGCGGTTGCAGTTATTATTGGTGCGGCATTTGGAAGAATCGTCACGTCGCTTGTCGAGGGCGTAATCATGCCGCCCATCGGCCTGCTATTCGGCAAGGTCGACTTCGCGAATCTGTTTATCGATTTGTCGGGTCAACGCCCTGCATCGCTGGTCGACGCGCAGTTGAAAGGTCTCCCGGTCATTGCCTACGGCCGATTTCTCAACGACGTAATCACTTTTCTGATCGTCGCGTGGGTCGTTTTCCTGATCGTCAAGGCCGTCAACCGGCTCCGCGCCCAACCGCCGCCGCCACCCAACACCAAGGATTGCCCGTACTGTCTGACAGCGATCCCGTTGGGCGCGACTCGCTGTTCCGCATGCACGTCGGAAGTACCCGTACCAGCAGGCTGAAAGAATAAACGTTACTGATGCGTGAGTGCCCTCGTTGCGAAGTCTGCTATGAAGACGATGTGGCGACCTGTCCGCAAGACGAGGCGGGCACGAAACACACGCTGCCGGGCGGCCGCCTGCTCAACTCGCGTTACCTCCTCGAAAAACGACTTGGTCGCGGTGCAATGGGCCAGGTTTATCTCGCCCGCGACCAAAACCTGCTCACCCGCCGTGTTGCTGTAAAAACCGTCCGTCCCGACATTTTAAACGACGAAGATCTCCAGGAAGGCGAAGCAATCGCGCGTTTCGAGCGCGAAGCACGTTCCGCTGCGTCAATTCGTCATCCCAACGTGGTCGACGTAACTGACTTCGGCAAAAGTCCAGATGGCGTGTTCTTTCTTGTCATGGAGTACGTGGAAGGGGAGTCGCTCTATCACTTGCTTCGTCGCGAAGGAACAGTAACGCCGCAAAGAGCCGCAGCGATCATGCGGCAGGTTGTCGACGGCGTCGAAGCCGCGCACGACGCAGGAATTCTGCATCGCGATCTAAAACCCGCAAACATCTTCCTCATGCAACAAAAGCGAAAGACCGGAAGCGACGATGGGTTTGTGAAAGTCGGCGACTTCGGTCTCGCTAAGATCGTAAACGCCGATCGTTCCGATGTGACCTCCGCGAGTGGACCAGCTTCGCGTGGAATTATCGGCACTCCCGAGTACATGGCGCCCGAGCAGATGCAACCGGATGTCGCGCTCGACGCTCGCGCCGACATCTACGCGCTCGGCACGATCGCGTATCACATGCTCGGTGGGCGTCCTCCCTTCACCGGCAACATCACGCAACTGATCGCTCAGAAGTTGACACAAACACCGCCGCTTCTGTCGACTCTTCGATCCGATCTAAGCGATGCGATCGAGGCCACGATCATGAAGACGCTTGCAGTGGAACCGAACGATCGTCCTGCGAGTGCGACGGAGTGGTTCGATACTTTTGCGGCCGCAGTTGCAGCAGATGCTGGGCCAACGACGAAACGCGGCGATTCGCGACTCGTGATCATG
>DASRPN010000141.1:0-19797 GCA_035646355.1 Pyrinomonadaceae bacterium
GAGAAAGTGCGGCGTTTCCTTAACCCGGAACAGCAAGGTGGAAACTACCGGTCGCACATTTGGTACGGATTGTTTATCGCTCGCAATCGTCAGTTGGTACTGAAACTCCTTGAATCGGGTTTGCGCGATCCTAACACGGCCGTGAGTTCGCAATTGCTCCACGCGGTAACAAAGCTGCGGATGTTAGTCACAGACGGCGTGAGAGATAAACCTGTCGTCGTGACTTCCATGCTGAGCCCGTCGGAGGAAGATCCTCGCGCTCGTGAAATTCGCGATGCGTATGTCATCGAGTTGTCATCGGGCCTGGCCAAGCGAAAAGATAAGGCTCTGACAACCACGGCCATAACCATCGTGTCCAATCCGCCCAAAGATCCTCAGGCGGCGAGCGCTGGTTCGCGTGAGGCGCGACGCATACTCATTCAACAGTACGACACGTTACATGAATACGATCAGGAATGGCTTTTGAGGCAGGACTGGGAGGAGTTGCGCGATCGTTCCATGATTCCTGTTTTCAAGCGGGCGCTTTCGACTGGTCCTGGTACCAATCAGAGGCCTTTCCACGAGGCCGCGCTCAAGTTACTAATTGAGGTTGCGCCGGAAGAAGTACGTCCATTCGTTGTCGCGGAAATACGCGATCCTAATTCGTTTGTCGATGTGAAGTTGTTGGGCAGTATCGAGGCTAAATCGCTGCCGGAAACCGATGCGGCTTTGCTCGAACAGATTCGACGCTTTGCCACCACGCCGAATAATCGCGGTTTTGTTCATCTGAAACAGAAAACATCTCTTCTGGTGCGATTTGGGACTGCCGGGATCTATCAAGAGTTGATGGAGCTTTATCAAACGGTAGGAGCGAAGCTCTATCCAGACAGCCGTGCAGGTCTGCTCGCTTACTTCGCAAAGCATAATGAACGAGAAGCTATTCCGCTGATAGAGCAAGCGCTGTCTGAGTTGAAGCCGGACCAGGAGCCTGCGCTGCTTCGCGAGCTGACTGCGTTGTATTACTCAGAGGCGATAGATGTTCTGGTGAAGCGGCGGTTGGCGACGGACGATGGCGCAGCAGCGAGTCTGGCGGCGTATCTGATTGGACTGCATGGATCCGCGGCGGACCAACAGGTGCTGGAAGCGCGACTAAAGCGATGGCACGACGAGTGGGGAAATCGAGTGGTAGAAGCGGACGCGCAACACCAGGGCCGAATCGAGCGCGAAATCATCTGGGCGTTGGTAAATGGTAAGTCGTGGAAGCTGTCTCCTGAGCGGGTGAGGGAATTGCAGATGAGTTGCGTTACGCAGCTGTGCAAACAGAGTAATCAGGTGCGGTGAGTTTGGCACTAGAGGTAAGGAATCGGTCGTTTCGGCAGAAGTGATCTAAATTTTTTGAACTCCTGCTCAAAGAGCGTGACGGCGTTCAGTAGCGCCTCTCTTGATTTCTTGGCCTGGGTGCCAAGCGCAATTGGAGGAAGTACCGGAAACTGTGATTGCCTCCCGTCTCCTACCCAAGTCAATAGGGCAAAAAGGGGCACTTCCGAATCATGTGCCGTCCTGGTTTTTGTGGAGTGAGGACGGAGGTCTTGACAAGTGGTATGCCGAGGATGGTGGACCACTGCGGCTCTGGCGATCGTTAACGACCGGGAGTTTTTCACTCTCCAGGTCGAGCCCCAGGCGATCATGCGATGCATCCGCGATGTCGACTAATCGATCAGTCATTCCCAAGACGAATATCACGGTGGCGATCACCCCGAACGAGACACCCGGATCTCCCTTCTAACCTTGACCAAGGTAGTGCGGCTAATCATGGCGCGCTGAGCCATCGTAATGGTTGAAATGCGGCGGCGCTTCCTTGCGTCAGCCAAATCGGCGCGCCTAGTTTTTTAAAGTGCGCTTGACTGGCAGCAGTAATTTTGATGATTGAGATCTCATAGTGTTCAGTTTCAGTTACACCACAGGCTCTAATGTACAGAATGCTGAACATTTTGACGGGGGGACGGCATTAACTCGGTGTTTGTGATGAGCTGGTTCTATCTCAGTTTGTCCAGGCGGGTCACAAGGTCAATGCGGAAGTCATTGGCCGTGCCTGGGACCCGATCATTTTGGACAGCTACCCGCCCGGAGATCGGCCCAACGACAACTTCAACCGGTACCTGTTGGAATTCAAAAAAGATGGTGGCAGCGTTTGGACCACTATTATCAACAGTACTACACGTGTTCCAAACATACTCCAAGCATTACCTCTTCCCGCTTTTCCCGGAGGCACAGGCGTGTTGGCTGCGTGGGACATCGTAGCCGCACTCGATGCGGGGCCGATGGCAGCTGGGCCAGTTCCGGATCCCTATCCGAAGATCTATCGAGGACAGCGATGCGCGTACGTGATCCAACTAACGGCGATCGATACAACACATGTTGGCGATGCAGGTGGTCCGCATCATGACGAGGACATGTTCCCGTTCTGCATCGTTAATGATCTGCCTGAGGACGTGACCGTTTTGCCCTTCCCGGTTCCGGCTTAGGAAGGTTGTAAGGTTATAAGCTGAGTGAGCCTCGGGACGAGCGAGACAACTTGGTTTCAGTTGTCTCGCTCATTTTTTTAACATCACTGAGCTGTTCGCGACGCTTAGGTTTGCAAGATGAAGTTCGTTCTAAAAATACTCGCTGGCCCGGCTGACTGAGTGTTACTTGCGGCGGCGCCAGTAGAACGGGCGGCGCTTTTGATTAGCAATAGCGAGGATGCGGATGTGGTCGGATTTGATTGTGAACATGATGCTGTAGGGAAATTTCCACACCAGTTTACGTCGTACTTGTTGTCGGATGATCGGTGAGGCTTCGGGATGTTCTTTGATGTGAGCTACAGCCTTTTCAACTGCCGAAAGGAAGCGGACACCTAATCCCGCAGTTTTGCTTTCAAAAAACGCGGCCGCGTCATTCAACTCGAATTCGGCGAGTTCATGAAAGCTTGCTCTCTTGTTCATGTAAGACGAGATCGAGCATCACGAAACACATCCTCGGCATCTCGCAAAGACGCAGCACCGGAATCGATTTCCGCATCTCTGCCAAGAGCCTCTTCCGCCCAAAGCTGCTCAATCTCCTTCTCTGAGAGTTCATCCAGACTACGGAGAAGCTTCTCGGCGAGCTTCGCCCGCGCTTGAGGGTCGAGTTTCAGTGCTTCGGTCTCAACTTGTTCAATCGTCATCCTTGTATGTCTCCTGCCGACCAATTATAGGCACGCGCATCACTCCGTCGTGCGCGAGGTCGGCTGTAAATACTTGTCGACCCAGTCCAGAATCGTGTTGAACCAGAGTTGCAGGTTCTGCGGTTTGAGGACCCAGTGGCCCTCGTCCGGGAAAATCAGGATCTTGGAGTCGATTCCTTTGCGCTGCACCGCCGTGAAGAGTTGCATTCCTTCACTAATCGGGACGCGGTAGTCGAGCTCACCGTGAATGAGCAGTATCGGCGTGTTGAAGTTTTGTACGAACTTGTGCGGCGACCACCGGCTGTACATCGCCGGGTTGGACCACGGAGTTCCTTTAAACTCCCACTCCGGAAACCACAACTCCTCAGTTCCGCCGTACATGCTTTCAAGGTTGTAAACACCGTCGTGCGAGACGAGCACTTTGAAGCGGAAACGCGGATCGTTGTTGTGGCCCAGGATCCAGTTGACCATGTAACCACCGTAACTCGCGCCGGCAGCTCCGATCCGATTGCGATCCAAATACGGATTGCGACGCAGTACGTCGGCAACGCCATTCATGATGTCGACGTAAACTTTCCCCGCCCAGTCGCCGCTGATCTCGTTCACAAACTGTTGCCCGTATCCGATCGATCCGCGCGGGTTCGGCGCAAAAACGACGTATCCTGCGTTAGCAAAGACCTGCGGGTTCCAGCGATAGCTCCAGTTGTCGTACCAAGCGCTCTGTGGTCCACCGTGAATCAGCACCAGCAACGGATACTTTTTCGATGGATCAAATCCAGCCGGCTTAACGATAAATCCGTGGACCTTCTTGCCCATCGCTCCCGTCCACTCAACATCTTCAGCGGCTTTCAGATTTTCCGGACCGAGTAACTCCTTATTGACAGTCGTGAGGGCCATCAATCCGCTGCCATCCGTGTTGACCGAATAAACCTCCGGCGCCGCAATCATCGAACTGCCGAGAAACACAAGCTTGCGTCCATCCGCCGTAATCCGAAGACCCGAAGCAAAAACGTTAGGCACAACGCGAACAGGCACACCGCCGCTGGACGCGACACGGAAGATCGGATGCTTGCCATGTTCCCCGGCGGTGAAATAGATCTGACTACCATCCGGCGACATCACAACATCTTCAACCTGCTGATCGAATCGCTGTGTTAACTCAACACTCGCGCCGGTAGCACGGTTGTACTGCATCAGCCGCCATCGATCAGCTTCGAAACCAGCCGTTGCCTGCGATCGATAAATAATGTATTTGCCATCGCGCGTGTAGATTGGACCAGCATCGTAACCACGATTGCGAATAGTGATGTTCTTCTCGGCGCCGCCTGACAGCGGCATTATGAAGATGTCGCTGTTAGTCGAAATCGCTTCAACCTTGTCGGGATTCCGAAGAAATGCAATCTCGGTCGAGTCAGGCGAGAACGCATAGTCAACTCCGGTCGCCGCCGCATACGGAGGCGAATCGAAATCCCCGGTCGTCATCTGACGAGCCGTTCCGCCATTGCTCGAAACAACAAACACATGCGTGCGTTTGACGTCGCGCCACTCATCCCAATGCTTGTAGAGCAGTCGCGAGACGATGTGCGCTTTGACTTTGCTGCCTTCAGCCTGTTCATCTTTCTTCTTGTTGCACTCGTCGTCTTTGCAATCGGGATAGACGTCCGAGGTGAACGCGATCCACTTACCGTCAGGCGACCACTCCGGACCTCCCGCCCCGCTCGAGATCTTTGTCACCTGTTCTTTATCGCCACCGTCATCGCTATCCATCGTCCAAATCTGACCACCAGTGACGAAAGCGATCTTCTTCCCATCAGGTGACCAACGCGGCGCTGACGACGACGTCTTTCCATCCGTTAGTCGCTTCAGTTCGCCGCCACCGTCGACCGAAGTGACATAGATCTGGTTCACGACTCGATTGTCGCCGAAGTTGACGTCGCCAATCGTGAACGCGACGCGCTTTCCATCAGGCGAGAGCCGCGGATCCGCGACGCGGCGGACCTTTAACAGATCGTCGACGGTGTAGCTTCGGTTCTGCGATAACGCGACGGAACATAGACCAACCAACAAAAGGGCAAGGAGGGAAACAAAACGCTTCATAAACATTCCTCGGGAATTGGATTCAGAATCGCTGTTATTATTACACACAGATTACCCGGATGATACGTCGCGTCATAGTTGCCCTTCTGAAAGTCGCGCTGCGCATTTACTTCCAACGCATCGAAGTCACCGGTCTGGAACACGTCCCGCTCAACACGCCGGTCATCTTCGTCCTGAACCATCCGAACGCTCTGGTCGATCCGGTGTTTCTACTCTGCCTCGCCCCAAGACGTGTTTCATTTCTCGCGAAAGCGCCGCTGTTTCACATGCCGGTCATCGGTTACCTCGTGAAGGCAATGGATTCGTTACCGGTTTACCGGCAGCAGGACGAAGGTTCCGACACCCGCAAAAACCAGGAGACTTTTATCGAAGCCCGAAAGCTGCTGGCGCGCGGTGGAACGATCGGCATTTGTCCCGAAGGTGTTTCGCACGACGCTCCCGGACTCAAACCGATCAAAACCGGCGCCGCGCGTATCTCGCTGGCGGCAGTCTCAACCGGCGAAGTTTCAGATCTCAAGATCGTTCCAGCGGGACTCTATTACACATCCAAGACGAGCTTTCGCAGTGAGGCGCTGCTCTACTTCGGAAACCCGATCAAAGTCGAACCAGTCAAACTCGATCCCGAGGGCAATCCGCCGCGCGATGCGGTGCGCCAGTTGTCGGACCAGATCGAGAAGGCGTTGCGCGACGTGATCCTCGACGCGCAGCACGAGGAAGAGTTGTTGACCACCGCGCGCGCCGAACGCATCTTCTCATCCGCAAACAACGACAACGACGACAGTCTCAAAGACGGGCTCCGACTACAACAACGATTCATCAAAGCTTATCCAGTCTTGCAAAAGCTTCAACCCGATCGATTGCGCAAACTCGAGATTCGAATGATGCGCTTTGAACAAGAGTTGGAGCAGGCAGGCGTCGATACCGAAGAACTCTCGCCGCCATCGTCGACGCGAAGCGTCTTCTTCACGATCCTCAAACGGTCAATGTTGTTTCTGATGATGCTCGGACCGGCGCTCCTGGGTACGGTCGCCCACTACCCCGCGTATAAACTCGGCGGCTATCTTGCGACGAGGTTCTCCGCGGACTCGGAAGACGTAATCTCGACGGTCAAGATCATCTCCGCGATGCTTCTGTTTCCGTTGACCTGGTTGATCCTGGCGACCCTGGCTTATTTCACGGTCGGCCCTACGTTCGGTTGGTTCGGGGCGGTTCTGGCGTTAATCGTAATCCCGATATGCGGATACCTCGCGATCGTCTTCTTTGAACAACTCGATAGATCGATCGCGGGTATACGTGTACTGATGTTTTTCCTTGTAAAAAGACGCTTTTTTGTGAGGTTACTAGCAGAGCGAAACGCAATTAGAAATGAGATCATTTCGCTCGGCAAAGAAACCCCGATTGCCAGTGAATGACTCTCGTCGGACCCTGGCAAACTTGGTCTATGAAAGGGCTCATGCCGTTGGGATCTGGGCCATACTATTTCTTGCGCGATTTCTTAGTCGACTTGCCAGTGGACTTCTTTCTGGTCCCCCCGCCACTGCCGCTCTTCACGCTTCTACCTCGCCGGCCTTCACTTCTCAGTTTTCCTGCATCCATCAGTTGTTCGTAGGCACCGCGAACAACATTGCGGGCCACCTTCAAAGTGTTTGCAAGTTCACGCTCACTGGGAAGAAGACTTCCCGCAGCCAACGTACCGGCCTCAATTAGATTGTCCAGCTGTTCCCGAATCTGCCTGGTCATAGACTCCGGCCGTTTTCGGTTGACACGAACATTCAGCTTCGTCGCCACCTTGTTGCTCCTTCGGTCACGTAAGTTGTCGATCGGGGGTTACGCGAGAATTCTAAGCAGCGACCATGCGAGTGTCAAACACTTTTCGGACCAGTATGAAAAGGTTAGACCACCGTGAACTTGTTGTGATAAGCGAATTAGCGCGAGACGGTTAGTAGACCATGTTTTCGTAGGATCTCCAGCATACGGTCCATAGGCAGTGCTTCCACTGTTCGGCCGCGTCCGCTGATGGTCGTGGCCCTGAACATCGAGTTGTAAATTGCTTCCTCAGTCGCTTCGATTACCGCGAGGAAGAGTGGCGACATCGCATCGTTCGTAACTGTCTTGAGATCGCTCGTGGGACTTGTGTCGCGCTGGCTTGTTTCGCGCTGGTTCGCCAAGCGAATACGAACCTCATTCGCGGTCGAGAACGCGATGACGTAATCGCCGCTGCCGTTGCTGGCGGAACCACCGGTACGGCCCATGCCGATCATGGCCCGCGAGGCGAGACGCCGCAGATTGCGCGCGTCGAGCGGCGCATCGGTAGCAACAACCATGATGACCGACCCGTCTGGAGTCGATGGTTGAGTGGCCGGTGGGTTCAGTTCGTCCTTTAAATAATAGCGCCCGAGCTCCTTTCCGACCGGTGCGCCGTTGATCGTTAAAACTCCACCAAAGTTTGATTGGACTAACACACCTACCGTGTAGCCACCGAATCGCACCGGCACTTTCCGCGACGCAGTGCCGATTCCGCCTTTGAAACCAAATGCGACTGTACCTGTGCCTGCCCCTACCGAACCTTCTTCAACCGCTCCGGTTTTTGCTCCCTTAATGGCCGCGAACACGTCGTCGCGCGAAATATGCCGTCCGCGAATGTCGTTGAGGTAGCCGTCGTTTGTCTCTGCCACGAGGGGATTGATCGACTGGACTTGTTCGTTACCCGGGAGGGCGAGCATGTAGTCGATCAGATAATCGGCCACTCGCGGAACGGCGAGCGTTGAAGTCAGCAGGATCGGGGTTTCGATCTCGCCCAGCTCGTTTACCTGGGTCGAACCGGCCAGCTTGCCAAACCCGTTGCCGACAAACACCGCGCCCGGAACTTTCTCGCGGAAGAGATTTCCGTTGTGTGGAAGGATCGCTGTGACGCCGGTACGAATGTTGTCGCCGCGGATCAACGTCGTGTGACCGACAAGCACACCTTGAACATCGGTGATAGCATTCAGCGCGCCGGTTGGCAGCACGCCCACTTTAACGCCAGCCTCACGTGCGCGTGGCCTCGTCTGAGCGATGAGATTCATGTCCACCGTGGTCCCAATGAAAACAAATACAGTAAACGTTGCAAAGAGTGATCGTTGGCGTCTCAGCACTTTGCGTCTTTGCGCCTTTGCGGGAGATATCTTCGCATCAGCACAATCCGGCCTCGAACTGATTTCCCGCAAAGGCGCAAAGGCGCAAAGGAAAGACTTTAATGAATTCAACTTGTGACGTCCCTCCATGAATTATCGGATTGTCCGATTGTCTGGATCTGTGTAAGCTGTCGGATAATACGCTCTTTGGTGGTTATCCAAAAACTGGAGAATCAACACAATGAAGCTGGTTACTATCGACTGGTTGATCATAGCGGCGTACTTTGTCTTGTCGCTGATGATTGGCCTTTATTACGCCCGCAGAGCTGGCCGGTCCACTGAAGAGTACTTCCTTTCCGATCGTTCAATGCCCTGGTGGCTTGCGGGCACGTCGATGGTGGCGACGACTTTCGCGGCAGATACGCCGTTGGCTGTTACCGAGATGGTGGCGAGGAACGGAGTCGCCGGTAACTGGCTCTGGTGGTCTATGCTGGCGAGCGGCATGCTCACGGTCTTTTTCTTTGCGCGACTGTGGCGACGATCTCGCGTGATGACTGACGTAGAGTTCGTTGAACTCCGCTACTCCGGGAAACCAGCCGCTTTTCTCCGCGGTTTTCGTGCTCTTTATTTAGGCCTGCCAATCAACCTGATCATCATGGGCTGGGTCAACCTCGGCATGGCGAAGGTGCTCAGCGGGACGCTAGGCCTTGCCAAGTGGCAGGCGCTGGCTCTTTGTCTCGGCATCACGTTTCTTTACTCGATCCTCTCGGGCTTTTGGGGAGTGGTGGTAACCGACGCGGTCCAGTTTGTTATTGCCATGGCCGGTTCCATCGCGCTCGCTGTTTTTGCCGTGCAGGCTGTCGGTGGATTGGACCAATTGAAAGCGCGTCTCGCCGGCGTTACGCCCGTTGGTTCAACGCAACCATTTGGAACGCATGGAGCAATCCAGTTACTGCCGGACGGTTCAGCCGTGTGGATGTTGCCGTTGCTGACACTTGTGGTCTATCTCGGAGTGAACTGGTGGGCGTCGTGGTATCCCGGCGCAGAACCCGGTGGCGGTGGTTACGTTGCGCAGAGAATCTTCTCCGCTAAGAACGAAAAACACGGTCTGATGGCGACGCTTTGGTTCAACATCGCGCATTACGCCCTGCGACCATGGCCATGGATCATCGTGGCGCTCTGTTCACTTGTTCTTTACAACGGAACGACGCCAAACCCCGAAACCGGCAAGCCCGATGCAGCGTTTGGCTACGTGCAGGTCATGAATGACTACCTGCCGGTAGGTTTTCGCGGATTGCTGTTGGCTTCGTTCGCCGCTGCTTACATGAGCACAATCGCGACGCAGATGAACTGGGGCGCCAGTTACATCATCAACGATTTCTATCGCCGCTTTGTGCGTACCGACGCGACTGAGAAACATTATGTGTTCGCCTCGCGAATGGCAACGTTGATCATCGTGTTGCTCTCGATCGTCGTCACTTATTACATGAACCGCATCACGAGCGGATGGGAGCTTGTAATGGCTCTCGGTGCCGGAACAGGCCTGGTCTACATACTGCGCTGGTACTGGTGGCGCGTTAACGCATGGTCTGAAATTGCGGCAATGGCGTGCGCGCTCGTTGTTTCGCTGGGTCTTCGTCAGTTTGCGATTTTCGACACTGCGACGCCGATCGGATTCGCGCAATCGATCCTCGTTACCGTCGGAGCCACAACGCTGGTCTGGCTGGCTGCCACTTTTGCCACCGCACCCGAACCTATGGAAAAACTGGTGAGCTTTTATCGTCACGTCCATCCGGCGGGCACCTGGTGGCGTCCGGTGGCGCGGGCCGCGGGAATCCCTGAACGCACCGGAGAGATCTGGCCAAATTTCCTCAACTGGATCCTCGGTATCGTCATGGTTTACTCGATACTATTTGGTATCGGGGAACTCATCTTCGGCACCTGGGTCAAATTTACGGCTTTCGTAGTGATCGCCGTGGGTGTCGGCAATTTCTTAATCAGGAACCTCAATCGCACCGGCTGGGCAGGTCTGTCTGAATCTGCGGAGCCGCGGACTGGCGACGTGGCTGCGGAAGGCGCTGATTAGCCGTCAACTCCCGAGATCGCTGATCGTGATCGATTCGTTGAATGTTGATTCAAATCTTGTCTTTGCCGTTGACCTCGGAGGAACACACCTGCGAGCGGCACTGGTTGACCACACCGGCAAGATCCACACCCACCTGAAGCGTTACACGCCAAAGGACAACTCTCCTCAAGTAGTGGTCGATGCGCTAGCCGCGGTCGCCGATGAATGGCGCGCCGATTATGGTCCAATCATCGGTGCGTCGGTGATGGTGCCGGGCGCGGTTGATCGTGAGCAAGCAGTCGTGACGTCGGCGCCAAATCTTCCTTCGCTGATCAACTTCGGATTGAAAGCAGTGTTGCAGGAGCGATTGGGTTGGCCCGTAGTTCTAGAAAACGATGCGAACGCGGCGGCGATGGGTGAAATGTGGCTCGGCGCGGCACGCGGATGTCGCGACGTTGTCAGCGTTACGTTAGGCACCGGCGTCGGCGGCGGCATGGTGCTCGGTGGGAAACTCTGGCGCGGTGCGCACGGATCGGCGGGAGAGATCGGACATACTACGGTCGATCCGTTTTCGGGTTTGAAGTGCAAGTGCGGCAACAGTGGTTGTCTCGAACTGTTTGCGTCGGCGACAGCGATCGTGCGCATGGCGCGTGAGAGTTTGTCGCAGTTTCCGCAGGCTGCGTTGAGCGCTGAGAATCTGACCGCAGAGAAAGTTTACGACGCCGGTCGTGATGGTGATGAGCTTGCGCTGTCGGTGTTCAGACGTGCCGGGAAGTATTTGGGCATCGGCTTGGCTAACCTGATGAGTTTAATTGATCCGGAGATTATCGTGATCAATGGCGGCGTAGTGAACGGGTGGGATCTTTTTGCGGCGGACATGTATCAGGAAGTCGAAGAACGGGCGTTTCAGGCGACGGCAAAACAGGTAAAGATCGCGCGGGCGGAGTGTGGTGACAATGCGGGCTTGCTTGGAGCGGCACGGTTGGCGTTTGATGAGATGGGGTAAGAAGGTTCCCGCAAAGGCGCAAAGGCGCAAAGGCGCAAAGGCGCGAAGTATTGCTAGCATGTTGGCTTTTTTCTGTTCCTTTGCGCCTTTGCGTCTTTGCGGGAACTTTGCAGTCGCATGAGAGCTTTAATAATCCACGGCCATTTCTATCAACCTCCGCGCGAGAATCCCTGGACCGGCGAAGTCGAGCGCGAAGTCGGCGCCGCGCCGTATCACGATTGGAACGAACGCATTCACGCCGAATGCTACGCGGCAAATGCGGCCGCGCGAGTTGGTTCGCACACCGTCAATAATTACGCTCACATCAGTTTCAACTTTGGTCCAACGCTGTTGTCGTGGTTGGAAAAGCATCATCCTGCCACTTATCAGAAGATCATCGAAGCCGATCGATTGAGCGCTCGCGCGCGGTCGGGTCACGGTAATGCGATTGCGCAAGCGTACGGTCACGCGATCTTGCCTTTGTGTAACGAGCGTGATCGACTTACGCAAGTCGTCTGGGGAATCGCTGATTTTCGGCATCGTTTTGGGCGCGAACCGGAGTCGCTGTGGCTGCCGGAAACGGCAGTTGACAATGCGACACTCGATTTGTTGATCGAACAAGGGTTGCGTTATGTGATCCTCGCTCCATCGCAGGCCGAAGGTTCGATCGATACAAGTCGCGCGTACAGCTATTTGCATCGAGACGGCAGCGGCCGATCCATCGCGATCTTTTTCTATGATGGGAGACTTGCCCGGGCGATCGCGTTTGAGAAGGCGCTGACATCGAGTGAGCGACTCGTGCGGATGATTGAGTCTGCTTCTGCGGGAAGGTCGATGGTCAACGTCGCTACCGACGGCGAGACGTACGGGCATCATTTCAAGTTTGGCGATCTGTGCCTGGCGCATGTGTTGACTGTCGAGGCGCCGCGCGAGGGTTTCTGGATCACAAACTACGGGGAATACCTCGACCGGTATCAGCCTGAGTACGAAGTTTCGATTAAAAGTGGACCGCAGGAAGAAGGAACGTCGTGGAGTTGCGACCACGGCGTGAGCCGTTGGACTCGCGACTGCGGTTGTCAAACCGGCGGAGAGCCGGGGTGGAACCAGCAATGGCGTGGACCCCTGCGTTCTGCTTTGAACTTCTTGCGCGACCGCGCGGCTGAAGGGTTCGAGGAACTTGGCAACAAGCGGTTCAAGGATCCGTGGGAAGCGCGCAATGCCTACATCGACGTTTTATTGAAGCGAATTTCACCCAGTGACTTCCTCGCGCAACATGCTCGCCAACAATTGTCGCCGGCGGACGAGGTGCGAGCGTTTATGTTGCTCGAAATGCAACGACACGCGTTGTTGATGTTTACGAGTTGCGGCTGGTTCTTCTATGACATTTCCGGTATCGAGACGATCCAGGTGATGAAGTATGCCGCACGTGTGATTGAGTTGTCGGACCAACTTGGCCTCCCGTCACACCGAAAAGCGTTTTTGGATATGCTAGCCGAGGCACGGAGTAACGTTGCCGAGAAGGGAACCGGAGCGAACATCTATGTGCTCCATGCCGAACCATCAGATCCTTGGCCCACATCTGAAGGACGACGGTCTGACAATTCGTGTCTTCCGGCCTGACGCTGAGCAAGTCGAAGCTGTCATCGGACGTCGAGCACCGCTGCCGATGGCGAAGATCGATCCGGCTGGGTTATTTGAAATCCAGGTTTCGGGCGTCAAAAAAGTTCCTTCCTACAAACTCAAGCTTCATCACCTGGGGGGCGAAATAAATAACATTCGCGATCCGTATAGCTTTCCGCCTGTCATCAGCGATCTGGATCTTCACTTATTTGGCGAGGGCAAACACGAACAGATCTACAACAAGCTCGGTGCGCACGTGACGAAGGTCGGAACGGTGAAGGGCGTGTCGTTCGCGGTGTGGGCGCCACACGCTTCCGGCGTGAGCGTGGTCGGCGACTTCAACAACTGGGACGGGCGCGTGCATCAGATGCGCATGTTGGGTAGTTCCGGAGTTTGGGAGTTGTTCATACCCGATCTCACCGCGGGCAAGCTTTACAAGTTTGAGATTCACCCCCCACGAAATCTTCCGTTCCTAAAAGCCGATCCGTATGCCCAACACACTGAAGTTCCGCCCGACACGTCTTCGATCGTTTATCAATCGACTTACAAATTTCGCGACGCAAAATGGATGAAGCAACGCGCGTCACGCGAGCATTTTCGCCAGCCACTGTCGATTTACGAAGTGCACTTCGGATCGTGGCGGCGAAAGATCGAAGGGGGCAACGACAATCAGCCGTTCACTTATCGCGAGATGGCGGAGCCCCTCGCCAACTACGTCGCGCAGATGGGCTTCACGCATGTTGAGTTTTTGCCGTTGAAAGAACATCCGTATGATCCATCGTGGGGTTATCAGGTTAGTTACTACTATGCCCCTTCCGCGCGCTATGGAACTCCCGACGACTTTCGTTACCTCGTCGACTACCTGCACCAGCGCGGCATCGGTGTGATCATGGACTGGGTGCCGGCGCACTTTCCGAAAGATGCGTTTGCGCTTGGACGATTCGACGGCTCCGCGTTGTACGAACATCTCGATCCGCGAAAAGGGGAGCATCCCGATTGGGGCACGTACATTTTCAACTACGGCCGCAACGAAGTGCGCAACTTTCTGCTCGCCAACGCCCTTTACTGGTTCAAGGAGTTTCACCTCGATGGACTGCGAGTGGATGCAGTGGCGTCGATGCTTTATCTCGACTATAGCCGGAACGAAGGCGAGTGGGAGCCGAATGCATTTGGCGGCCGCGAGAACCTTGACGCGATCTCTTTATTAAAAGAGTTGAATGAGACGACGCATCGCGAGTGTCCGGGAACGATGATGATCGCAGAAGAGTCGACTGCGTGGCCTGCTGTCAGTCATCCGGTTTACGCGGGAGGACTCGGGTTTGATTTCAAGTGGAACATGGGTTGGATGCACGACACGCTCAAGTACTTTCAAACCGATCCGCTCTTTCGCGCGGGGAACCATAACTCGCTCACGTTTGGGTTGGTCTATGCGTGGAGTGAAAACTTTGTCTTGCCGTTTTCGCATGATGAAGTCGTGCACATGAAGGGTTCGCTGCTGAACAAGATGCCCGGCACGGAGGAGCAGAAGTTTGCGACGTTGCGGGCGCTGTACGCGTACATGTGGGCGCATCCCGGGAAGAAGTTGTTGTTTATGGGAGGTGAATTCGGTCAGTGGCGGGAGTGGACCGAAACCGAAAGTCTCGATTGGCACTTGTTGGACCAGCCGTTGCACAGTGGTGTTCAGAACTTGATCCGTGATCTGAATCGACTGTATCTGGATCATGACGCCTTATGGACCGCCGATGGTGAAGCCGCAGGCTTTGAATGGATCGACGTCGACAACGCTGCTCAAAATATCGTCGCTTTCATTCGCCGTTCGCCGCAGTCGGAAAAAGAATTGATCTGTGTTGCAAACTTTTCCGCCGTACCGCGGGAAGCGTATCGCTTAGGTGTTCCTCACGAGGGTCATTACAAACTTCTTGTAAACACGGATGAAGAAGAATACGGCGGCCGCAATTGCTCTCCGATTCGTGATTTAGATTCCGAACCCGTCGCTTCTCACGGCCGCGCGCATTCAGTTCAAATAGATCTTCCACCCCTTACCACCGTCTGGCTAGGGTAGTGCACTTACTCCTTCTGTAACTGCCTGCCACCCCTGCCGGATGCCGGAGAAACGGTACCGTCGTGGGCGACAATCAGCGGAATCGTGTACCGGTTGCTCTTCGCGGGAAAGACGGTAACGTATAGCGACCGCATCAGTTCCTGCCGGCTCTGCCCGATACGTGTAAATAGCTGCCACGTCGAGCGGAGCAACCGGAGGACTTGTTGGAAGCGTTGTGAAGAACACCTCGAGGATGACGAACCCCTCGATGTAAGGAGGAATCACGTCCACCTGAGGCGGAATTGCGATGTTCAGGTGCCTATAAATGTCTTTACACACAACTTCCATCGCCCAGTCAGGCTTCAATGCCTCAAAAGTTTTGAATTGAGGCTCGATCGGTACCTGTCCACCTTTAAGCTGAATGATCTTCTTGCGAAAGTTGATGGTGATACCGGTGTTGTTGTGGACGTTGACTTTCGTTGAGTAGTGACCGGCCTGTGCGTCAGGCGCGGACTTGATGGAGGCGTCCGGCTGAACGCCGCAGAATTTCGCCGCCTAGCTGTTGGTAACAGTTGCCTGTGCGGGTGCAATTGTGGCTGTGGGTACGGGTTCAGGCTCTTGAGCCAGCACCGGTGGGGCCGTAATCAGCAAGCCGATGACCCAGGCGAATCCGAGGATAAGGGTTTTCTTCGCAATACTTTTCATTTCTCTCCTTTACGTTCACTTTGCGTGAAGAAAAAAGCTGCGCCATACGCTGGCAATCAGCGCTGGGCGCAACGCAAACTAAAGCGAGATTCAGGAGATCTGCTGGCGAGTCGGAGGGGGAGAACGTAAGGAGGTGTCTCGTTCACCCTTGGTTTCCAGTCAGGAATCACGCGCGGTCTAACTTCTTGGGCGTGACGTTTGATCCACCTTCGTGGATGGCGCGGAATAATATTCGTGAGTGCGAGAACTGTCAACGCAATTTGTCAGCGCGAATTAAACTCAGTTCGTTTCGACAAATTGTTGACGCGCAAAACAAAACGGTATAGGCTCAGCGCCGTTTTTCAAACAGAGAGCTACTCAATCTCGGCATCTCTCTGGCGCTCGCAAGAGGATAATCCTTTCGTCCATCCCCCACAGCGCGGACGTTCTCACTGAATTCCGCATATTCAATCTGGCTCAACTGAGAGTCAAAGCTAATCAAGCCAAGATGGAAACTACGAACGAAAAACCTGCACAGCCGGATCTTCCCGATCTCGAGGAAGTGAGAAGTCAACTGTCGCAAATACCCGGGGTGGTGTCGGTGGGCATCGGTTTTAAGGAAGTGGGTGGCAAGACAACTGATGAGATTTCGTTCCGCGTGTATGTGCTCGAAAAGAAGAAAGAAACCGATCTGCTGCCGGAACATATCATCCCTACTGAGATCAACGGCGCGAAGACTGATGTAACAGTAGTACCCGTAAGAAAACGCCTGGCAGATGAGAAACGTTACCGCCCAATCAAAGGCGGAACGAAGGTTCGTAACGGCAACTGCAAAACCGCTTGCTTCGGGGCTCTTGGCACGTTCGGTTGTTTGGCCGTTCGGGATGTGGACAACAGCGTCGTTCTATTGAGCAACATGCATGTGCTAAACGCTTTTGGTGCAAGTATAGGCGACGAAATTGCTCAGCCTGGCAGGTGTTGCTGCTGTTGCCTCAAGGACGTAGTTGCACACCTCACAGATGGAAAGTTTGGAGACAAGGTGGATTGTGCCATTGCCAAGATCAAAAGCGATGTACCTCTTCCAACTGACAATATCGTTCGAGCACTAGGCGGTAAGGCTCCCAACGGCCAGGAACTCGACGGTACGATCCAGGGACTGGCGCCAATACAAAATGTAGGTGGCAGAGACACCTCATTGAAAATTGGAGATCCCGTTAAAAAAGTGGGTATTTCAAGCGGGCTAACTGAAGGCAAGGTTAAAGATATCTTTCTTCCTGTTAAAGATTCAGAAAGTGGCCAGACATTGTTAGATCAGATCGATGTTGAACCGCTGCCCGGTAAGAAATTCATGCAGGAAGGCGACTCGGGCTCGATTCTATTGACTGCCAATAACGAAGTTGCAGGGCTGCTGTGGGCTGGAGACGATACCGGACTCGGTACCGCGAACGAGATACGAAACGTTATTAGCGCGATGAAAATTTCATTTCCTAAAAAGCTGCCCACGCCGCCGCCGCCGCCGCCATCACCATCTCCGTCACCCTCGCCACCATCACCTTCGCCGCCACCATCTCCGTCCGCTCCGCCATCGCTGTCGCCACCGCCATCACCCATCGCGGGAGGCACGGGTGTTGCCGTTCGCGCAAACGAGGAAACTGACGTCGCTGAAGCGGTTCCCTCCGAAAGAGATCTACTGCAGAAGTTTCAGAAGGAGTTCATCAAGACGCCCAAGGGAGCCGCGTTCATCAACATTATCAAAGACAATAGCGATGAAGCGCTCAATCTCGTCAATCACAACCGATCCGTTACGGTAACTTGGCGAAGAAAGCAGGGACCCGCTTTCCTGGCCGCGTTTGCAAAGAGCGCAGAAGATCCTAATTACAAAGTGCCCAAAGAAGTAAATGGCGTTTCCTTGGAAACACTGCTCACAAACATGGCAGTTGTTTTCGAGGAACACGGTAGTGAGCGTTTGCGCCAGGGCATTAAAGAAGTTGCCGTGGACGTGTTCGTCTACGCCAAAGAATGCGACAGTCTCGCGGACGTGCTGGAAAGAATGAGACACGACCAGTAAATCGGGTTGCTTGTCAAACTGCAACTAACCTTCGGAAAGAAGACTGAATGGAAAAAACTCCTGGAACGCTGGAAGGCCTCGCCATTCACCTTTCCAGAATCGTACAGCCTCTCGAGGATAGATTTGTTTCCGGCGAGATCATTCCTCTGTTTGCTGAGTTAGGCGTTCAATTTCCTCCTGAACTCGAGGATGAGTTGGATTTCGTCACGGCGGTTGGGAATGCTGCGTCTAAAGTGGCCCAACTGCCCGCTCTTGTTACCGCGCTCACTAACGCCATTCAGAACGAAGAATTCGACGTTATTCTCGCTAGAACGACTGCGCTTGTCGATGCGATCAAAGAAACGCTCGATAACATCGATCAGGTTGCGGTGGAGTTAAATAGTCTTTCCGCGACGTTCCCTCAGATTGACGTTACGCGGTTCGCTGCTGAGCTGCCGAAACGACTGCTGGCCCATCTGCTAGTCACATTCCTGGAAGAGCAGTTTCCTGTCTCACCCGAGATACTTGAGTTTTGGGGAATCATTGAGCGTACTCAGGAACAGTCAAACTCCGGAGATCCTTTCAAGCCTCCCTTTACAAATACTGTTCTTCGTTTAAGGCGTGTTGTCGATTTTCTGAGTTCGCCGCCTGAACTTCTGCGCACTCTTTACGGATGGGGCGACCCGAACTTCGATGGCGCTGTTTTGTTGCAAAGTCTCAGCAGGCTGCTAGCGAATGCCGGCGTGCCTGCGTTTTTCGACTCGACAGTCGTTCCACCAACGTTAAGAGTAATTCTGGCCGAAGTCAGACCACGAACCGATCTTGTTCCACCAGGCATATCGTTAGTCTCAAAAGTCGAATTTGAAGCAGAGTCATTCGCATTTGGAGGAGCTGGTTTCAACCTGGAATTGGCGTTGGGTTTTCCCATCGCCGTTGATACTGAATTAACTGTTCAGCCGGACGGAACGTTTACGTTGATTGCTCCGCAGGTTCCCATTGAAGGAGAACTATTCTTAAAGGTACGAGGAACGCCGCTCGATCCCACGCGGCCGATTTTTATTTTCGGCCAGTCCGAAGGCACGCACTTACAGGCCTCAGAAATCAATGTTGACTTGGGCACCGTGTTGGCATTGAAGCCAGCAGAAGGCGTCAGCACAGGTGAGTTTCAGTTTGAGGCCGCGATAAAGGATGGAGAGTTTTCTTTTAATCCATCCGGAGGCGATGGATTTCTTACTGAGATCCTGCCGGCGTCAGCCTTCACGGCGCGGTTTGACGTAGGTGTTGGCTTCTCTAGCGAACAGGGTTTTCACTTCAAGGGTAGTAGCGCACTGGAAATAAATGTTCCGGCCCACCTCGACATCGGTCCGGTTGAATTACAGTCAATCACCTTAAGGACAGGTTTCGAAGACGGCGCGATTCCGATAAGTCTCGGCGCAACGCTCAAGACACTTCTTGGTCCATTAACAGTTGTCATACAAGACGTTGGCCTAAGAGCCACGTTCTCGTTTCCCGACGACAACAGCGGCAACCTTGGCCCAGTCGACTTGAACGTAGGTTTCAAAGCCCCTAACGCGCTTGGTCTATCAATTGACGGTGGAGGATTCAAAGGCGGAGGGTTTCTCGGGTTCGACCAGGAAGAGGCGTTGTACTCCGGAATGCTGGAACTGGAGTTCCAGGACCAGTTCACACTGAAAGCTTTTGGTCTGCTGAACACCCGCTTGCCGAACGGGCAGAGTGGCTTCTCACTGCTGATCGTCATCAGTTCAGAGTTCACGCCGATTCAGTTGGGTTTGGGGTTCAAGCTCAACGGCGTTGGTGGGCTGCTGGGACTGAACCGGACCATCAACGTCGAACCGTTGCGTGCTGGCCTGCGCGCGAACACGCTCAACAGCATTCTCTTTCCCACCGACATCGTCGCCAATGCCGATCGCATCATCAGCGACCTGAAACAGATCTTCCCG
>DASRPN010000142.1:0-2849 GCA_035646355.1 Pyrinomonadaceae bacterium
AAAAAACGATTCGTCACGCGCGGGCGGCTATTTACATCGTCATTTAATCAATCCGTGTCAAACCTCAACCTCACGGCCTCGGACGCCTCTAAACTGCCGGTGGAGGAAGAAAACTATGAAAAGACGCGAATTCATCCATCAAACTACCGGTCTCGGTGTCGTCGTCGCAGCCGGAGCGCTGCCCGGCTCGTTCGTTTCGGTCATTCCGCCCGTCTCAATCGACGCGTCGAGCAGCAAACTCACGCCGCCCGCGAAAGGAAAGATTCCGGTGGCGTTCGCGATTTCAGAAGGCGCGACGGTGATCGACTTCGCAGGCCCATGGGAAGTTTTTCAAGACGTGCACGTCACCACGCGCGGCACAAGTCACGACGAGAAGATGCCGTTTCAGTTGTTCACCGTCGCGGAAAAGATCGAGACGATCACCGGCTCCGGTGGTTTGAAACTCGTGCCCGACTACACATTCGAGTCGGCGCCGCTACCGAAAGTAGTCGTCGTGCCGGCGCAGCGAGGATCCAAAGCGCTGCACGCGTGGCTCCGCAAAGTTGTGACATCGACCGACGTTCTCATGTCAGTTTGTACTGGCGCTTTTCAACTCGGCCATGCCGGACTGCTAAAGGGCAAGTCAGCGACAACGCATCACGACTTCTTCGACGACTTTGTGCGCGAGTTTCCGGATGTCACCCTCAAACGCGGACTGCGCTTCGTCGAAGAAGAAAAGATCTCCACCGCGGGCGGTTTGTCTTCGGGAATCGATCTGGCGTTGCGAGTGGTCGATAGATACTTCGGACGCGACGTCGCGCAACAGACTGCAACTTACATGGAGTATCAGAGCAAGGGTTGGATCGTCTGAGTACGAATTCGAGAATAAAGTGGGCGGCGACGATCATTGCCGTGTGGGCAGTGCTTGGCTTGATCTATGCCGGGCCGATCTATTTTGGGATGCGTGCTGAGGGGATGGACCACGCGGCGTGGCGTGTCTTTTCCTGGGGCATCCTGATCTGGCTTGTCTGGGCGCCGCTCACTCCGGTAATCATCTGGCTCGCGCGCCACTACTCGCTACTCGACGGCGCGTTGAAGAGAAACCTGTTGGTCCACTTGCCGGCGTTCCTGGCAATGTCCGTCCTGCACACTGCCGCCACCACCGTAATCATGTTAAGCATTGACCCGTTCGACAGCCTGGGCGAGAGTCCCAAGGCGTTCTGGCCGCGCTTCGTGTCACGTGTGCCGGGATCCTTCGGGTCTGACTTGCTGATCTACGGCGGCGTGATCGGGATCTGTTATGCGTTCGACTACTATCGTAAGTACCGCGAGCGTGAGGTGATGGCGACGCGTCTTGAAGCGCAACTCGCGCAGGCGCAACTCGATGCGTTGCGCATGCAGTTGCATCCGCATTTTCTTTTCAACACGCTGAACAGCATCGCCGGGCTCGTTCGCGATAACAACAACAAGGCCGCGGTTAGCATGCTCGTCGGGCTTAGCGATCTACTGCGTCACACGCTCGAGCATTCCTCGCGGCAGGAAGTCGAATTGAGGGAGGAGCTCAACTTCATTAAGCTGTATCTCAGCATTCAACAGACGAGGTTTTCCGATCGGCTGCGGACCGAATTCGATATCGACCCGGCGACCGCGACAGCTCTCGTACCGAATCTGATTCTTCAGCCGCTTACCGAGAACGCTCTGCGACACGGCATCGCGAACAGTGCTGAGACGGGTGTTGTTGGTATTAGTTCGAAGGTTCAAAACGGTCACTTGCGATTGATGGTTTACGACAACGGCGCGGGTTTGCGTGATGGCTGGCAACTGAAAGGCAGCGCCGGTATCGGGCTTGCGAATACGGCCGCGCGTTTACAGCAGCTCTATGACGACAATCATCAGTTTGATATTCGTAATCGCGACAGCGGTGGGGTTGAGGTGATGATTGTGATGCCATTGAGAGGCGCGTCTTAATGCCGGAGAAGATCAGGACGCTCATTGTTGACGACGAACCGTTGGCACGGCGTAACCTGCGTGTGTTGCTGGAGAAAGATCCGCAGATCGAGATCCTCGACGAGTGTCGCAATGGGGCAGAGGCAGTCAAGGCAATTAACGCGTCGTCGCCCGATCTAATCTTTCTCGACATTCAGATGCCTGAGGTTGACGGGTTTGACGTGCTGGCGCGCGTCGGACCCGAGCAGATTCACGCGATCATTTTTGTGACGGCGTTTGATCAGTATGCGTTGAAGGCTTTCGAGGTGCATGCGCTCGACTATTTGTTGAAGCCGTTTGACGACGAGCGGTTTGCCTTTGCGTTGCGGCGCGCGAAGTCGCAGATCGAAGCGCGAGAGATCAATCGCGTGAGTAAACGGCTGCTTGCGTTACTCGAGGAACGCGAGAGTCTGGCAGACTCATCCGCCGTAAAGAACTATCTGACACGCTTGATGATCAAAGCTTCGGGACGGGTGGTGTTATTGAAAGTCGGCGAGATCGACTTCATCGAAGCTGACGGGAATTACGCGAAGTTGCACGTCGGTCGCAAGGCGCATCTGTTACGCGAGAAGATGCACGACCTGGAAGGTCGGCTCGATCCGGCGAAGTTCGTGCGTATTCACCGATCGATCATCGTCAACCTCGACCGCATCAAGGAACTTCATCCGCATTTCAACGGCGACTACATCGTCGTCCTCGAAGACGGCCGCCAACTACGCCTCAGCCGCACCCGCCGCGAAAACCTTGAAGCACGTTTGAAGGCCGTTTCCTGAAGTTATTTCTTTCTCATCCTTAATGCCGGATCACGGCCATAATATCGAGGCAGTTTAGCTATCTCGCTGCCTGCAAGATCCCGTCGCTGCCGAGGAAATACATTACGCCGT
>DASRPN010000143.1:0-8136 GCA_035646355.1 Pyrinomonadaceae bacterium
GCCTTTCTCGCGATAGAAGTTCGCGTACGCTTCGAATATTTCGCCGCGCAAAGACCGAAGATTATAGAGCTGGCATAACTCGAGCGAGCGGCAGAGGTGTTTTTCGGTGTCCTCGAATTCGCCGCGGTAAAGATGCAGGCGGGCCACGTTCAAGTGACCGATCGCTTCCTGTGGCAGTTGCTTGTCGGGCTGGCCCTCGCGAAAAATGCGTCTGAACCAACGCAAAGCCTCACCAAAATCTCCGCGAAAGCCCGGCGCAAGCGCAAGGTTGTGTGTGACGAGGCGAACGTATTGGTCGTTTCCAAGTTTTTCAGCAAGTTCGAGGGCCAACCTGAACTGCTGTTCCGCGTCGGTCCATTTCCCTTGCACGATCAAACAAAGGCCGCGCGTGTTCGCGCACTTCATGAATGTTTCCGAAGTATGCGACACGAGAGTTTCGGCACGCTCGATAAGTGAGAAGGCCTCGTCGTATCGACCGCGGCGACGCGCCAGACTTGCGAGAGAGTGGAGAGCTTCTCCTTCTCCGGTCGAATCTCCAGTTTTGTTTAGAAGCTCGACGGCGCGGTTCAGAAGTTTTGACGACTTTTCCACCTCGCCATGAAGCCGTGCGACCTCAGCCTTATGCAGCAGCGAGCGAGGATGTAACTCCAACGATCGGTCGGGTATCTGTTCCGCGAACAACCCAAGTGAGGTAAACGCGCCAGCCGCGATCCATTCGTTCCCTGTTTCTGCGATCACGGACGCCGCGCGATCGAAGTTTCGCGCGTCAAGCAGGTAGGGCAAGGCCACTTCCCACTTTCTGCGTTTGAGAAAGTGGTCGGCGAGCCTGTTCCGTTCTTCGGCCACGCGTGCCTGTCCCACATCGGCTCGAAGCCTGCGGACGAGAAAGTCGCGGAAGAGAGGATGGAATCTATATTCTTCGCCGGTCTGACGATCACCGGCAACGGTAAGAAACACGTTCTTCTGCGCGAGTTCAGGGAGCGCCGCCGAGCAGCGCAGCTCGGGGAACAGCGCGCTGCACAGATCGAGCTGGAGCGAGTCGAGCAGCGAAAGATCCATCAGCAGCCTCTGCGTGTCAGCCGGCTCATGCGAAAAAACCTCTTCGGCGAAATAATCGAAGATGCCGCGTTCCGATTGCCGCAGAATCTCATGAAGGTCCAACGCCGCCGGTCCGTTTGCCGAATGCATCTCCTGCTCGGCAACTTGGCAGACGAGCTGAAGCGCAGTTATCCACCCCTCGGTTCGCCCGCGATACTCGGCTATCTCTTCGTCTTTCAGCTCGACCTTGAGCGTTTGTTTGAACAGTTCTTTCACTTCGTCGTCGGTGAAAAGGAGATCTTCGCGCGTTATCACCAACGCTGCCGACTGTGTTTTTCGTCGCATGATCGCGAGCGGCGGAAGGTCGCGAGTCGTGATGATCAAATGGACAAGGTCAGACGAATATTGCAGGAGCCGATCTACCAGCGTGTGAACGATGGTATCGCGGCCGATATGGTGATAGTCATCCAGAACAAGAATGAAAGGCTGCTCGACCGATTGAAGTATCTCGTTTATCAACAGATCGGCCGATCGTTCAGGAAAGCGAAGCACCTCTTCGTTAGCTTCGCTCAAGTACGGAAATATAGCCTCGCCGAATGCCGGATAGAGATTCTTGATGCCGTGAGCTATATAACCAAGAAATACGACCGGATCGGCATCAGTATGGTCCAGCTGGTACCACACCGTGGGTCGTTTTTGGCTGCGAACAAAGTCAGCGATCAGAGTGGTCTTGCCGCATCCGGCATCCGCCGCGACCATTGTTACGGCAGAGCCCACGTTTGCTTGCAGCTTTTTAGTAAGCCGCGGGCGAGCCAGTAATTCGGGGACAGCGCGCGGGGGAAGCAGTTTTGTACGGAGAAAAAAGTTTCTGTCCTGCATCGCTACGACAAGACCTGTTGGGAAGGCTGTATTATGCCACGTCGCTCGGATGCAAATCGAAGAGCACGGTTATAGCCGAGGCTTAGACGGTTTCCCGTCGCTGATGAATGGAAGGAGCTTCGAAACTCGCTCTTATTCGCCGAACATTAACGACAACAATCTCACCAGCGGTCCAGGCATGTCAACGCGTTGTACCATGCGGTTTGGTTCGAACCGTGGACCAGGTATCGCGGCAAACTGGCCGGGTGCAATTTCTCTGACCTCGGGCGGAAACGCCTGGAGCAACCCCCTGTCAATTGCCAGTTGAACGTAACCACGTGACGCACTGGGAATCTGAGCGTTATCGGTGAGTGGCTGTCCAGCTGAGGTAACGGTACTTCCCGCCAGGGCTTTTGCCTGAGCGTCCAGTCGCAGCGCACGCACCATTGCCACTGCCAGCTCGAGCCGGTTGACCTGGTTCGTCGCATCGAAGGTCGTCCCGGAGACGCCCATTACCCCCTCTTTTCGCAGCGACTCCGCATACAACGCTTCAGCAGATCCGACAGCTAAGTCAGTGAAATTGGCTTGATTTGGAAGGTACTGGGGCACGCGCGCACCGAGCATCAACGCACGGCCCAACTCAATTCTGGTAAGCGCATCGTGCGGGCGAAAGCTGCCGCCATCGGCGCTCAGGATTCGATCGTAAACCAGCCGATAGATCTGCTTCTGCGTTACTCCATCAAAATTAAAAATATCGGAAACCTGATTCGGATCATACAAGTAATGTGTAATGGTCACCGTGTAAGGTTGATCCGCCACAACGCCGGCACCCGCAAGTCCGGCTGCAATGCGTACGGTGTACGCTCCATCGATGGGCAGCTCAAGCTTCACTCCTTCACGCGTGCCGAACAGGCCGCCCAGGTTAGTTCCGTTTGAAGATGCAATCGTCTGCCCGCCTCGCTGAACATCTAATCTTAAGTCGTTGATGACCAAATTGGTGTTGTCGATGACGATCTCACCCTCGCCGATGCTGCCCCAGTTGACCTCAACAAAGGTGAAGCGACTGTTAGCGGGCACTGTTATAGCGTGCGTACGACTGCTGTTGGGTGCGATAGTTCCGGAAATTGCCACGTGGTCGTGTCTCGCAAGATCGAGCCCCTTGCCTACAAACCCAAAGTTTCCGTAAGTCTTCGAAGGATTCATCGCCAGGTCGACGGCGGCGTGCACATTAGCAAGCCCCGCTCCCACTTCAAACTCATCGTAAGTTGACAATGGTGTGGCTGTGCGCGCAATTACGTTTTTCACATCGTCAGGCAAGAGAAATCTGTTTGCTTCGAGAACGTTCGCGACTACACCGGCGAGGTGAGGCGCAGCCATCGACGTGCCGCTAACCTGCGTGTAGTTCGGCAAGAACGCCGGCGGAATCTGCTCGTCGGCGTCTAAACCACTAGCGGCAACGTTGCTCCGTGACCGAGCCGCAACGATGTCACTCGTGAATGGCTCCGTCGTTAGTGGATCATCGTCGTCCGGCACGCCTGTCCCAGGAGCTATAAAGTCCGGATGGATCGTAGCGTGGCCAAAGATGCCGCGCGAGGAGAAGCCTGCCAGCCGGCCGTCTTTCGTGGCGGCACCGACATTCATGGTCCACGGCCAGGAGGCCCAACGGTTTTGCGAGTTTGCATCGGGTCCATCATTTCCGTTCGCAAAAACTACGATTATGTGATTGTCATGTAGCCTTCGAGAGGCGACATTGATCGGATGGTCAGGGTCGAGATTATTCGCCGAGTTACCCCAAGAGTTGTTTACGGCACGTATGTTATAGATGAATTGATTCGAGAGACAGTAATCGAATGCCGCGATCTGGCCAATGATGAATAAGCCAACTCCGGAGCCCAGACCAACGAGGCTCGCCCCTGGAGCGACTCCCTGATAGAGTCCGCCGCTGGCCACTCCGCTACCCGCCGTGATCGACGCGACGTGTGTTCCATGACCGCCGTGCGAATCACTGTTCACTTGGTTTTCCAAATAAACGGCGGGGATAAAGCCCTCAAAGATGTTGCCAAGTGTATTGCTGCGCACAAGCAAGCCGTCACGGTCATTCATGTTGACGAATACATTTTGAATTGTTTTGCCGGAAGCGGGATTAGTTACGTTGTAATTCACATCCTGGTGCGTCCCGTCAATTCCAGTATCGTTGATCGCTATAGTGATTCCTCGACCCGAGACCGGGACGCCTCCATTGCGCCGGGTAATATCGGCATCGGTGCGCAATCTATCGACACCGATGAGTGGTTTCGATTGGTGTAGGTAAAGCTCGACGGGCGCGTTGAGGTAGATGGATCGCAGGGACGACCAGCCGGCCATCTGCGTGATTTGCGCTGCGGTGGCATTGACGGCGAGGATCGGCAGGTTGTTCATCCGATAGCCTCCGCTAATGCCCAGGGACTGTATCTGCGTTATGTGTTGGGCACTGATGCGATCGGCGTGAAAGGTGAGGATCACGCCGAACAATGCATCAGTCTGGGCGGTCGAAAGACGATCTTGGAGAACTGGGTCAACCTTAGGCGCGGCGCTAATTATTTTTGCGCTGAAGGTTGCGCAGCCGATCAATAAAATCAGCATAAACCCGGCTTTTATGCGTCTCATTTGTCCCCTCCGTTTGCACGGTTGCTAACTCTTTCAGTCCTCGACCCTTGTTCTTTTTGGTCTGTCGGCAAAGGCCACTTACTCGCCGCTGACTCCCTGCGTGCTCTTAATCGTGAAATCGATCGGACGTGATACGGCGCCAGTTACTCGATAGTAATAAGTGCCGTCGGGCAGGTGAGTAACCCTTAATCGCTTGTCGCTTGATGAAGCCACAAGTCGTCCGCTTGCATCGAGGAGCTCGAAGCGGAGCGTCTCGTTGCCATAGTTTTGATTGAGCATCGCATCAAGCTCGCAACGTCGAACCTCAAAGCTGATCGTTGTGCTCTGCCCCGGATTGACGACTCCTGAATAACGCTCCTTGAAGCCAGCAAAACCACAATTCGCTTCGGGATCGGGAGTCGGCGTCGGCGTTGGTGTTGGCGTCGGTGTCGGCGTCGGTGTCGGCGTTGGTGTTGGCGTCGGTGTTGGCGTTGGTGTTGGCGTCGGTGTCGGTGTCGGTGTCGGTGTCGGTGTTGGTGTTGGCGTTGGTGTTGGCGTCGGTGTCGGTGTCGGTGTCGGTGTCGGTGTCGGTGTCGGCGTTGGTGTCGGCGTTGGTGTTGGATCTGCGTCCCGGCCCACGAAGAAGTCAGCACCGGTCGCCTCATCCGACGTTAGTAGCCCACCGCCCGTTAGCGAAGACCCAATCAGGATTTGGGCCTGAGCGGTCGTCCCCGTTGAAATCGTATTCAGTACATTCGAGCCGACTGCGGCATTTATCTTGTCGAGCGACAGACGGATCGTGATCTGATTGCCGGTAATTTGACCTGAATCCGCTGCACCAATATTGCTAAAGTTGCGTACGTTTGGCGCTGTAGACTCGATTGTGCCGTACTCAAAGGTTGTGCCCAGTTCCTGCACCGAAGCCGAAACGAAAACTTCCTTCGCACCGAGCCTCGAGAACATAACCCAGGTCATGTTGGGAGTAACCACGGAAAGGTCGTTGAGCGTCAGCGTGTAGACAAGCTGATTCGTTGCCGCGTCGTACGCAAAATCTCCCTCGCGGATGTCCTGAGCTGTTGTGCCAAACTGATCGTCGGCAGCGTCTCTGATCTCTGGTCCACCCGGCTGCGGAAAGAGATTTGCCGGATGCGGAACCGCCGCAAGCTGCATAGCAGCACGAACCGCATTGTGAGCGTCGACATAACCGGCGCCTACTACGCGTTCTTCATACGGCATGGGATTAGCGGTCTGACGAAGGATCGTTACCACTTCATCAGGTGCTAGAAGAGGATTTGCCTGGAGCATCAAAGCGACCACTCCCGAGACCTGAGGTGTAGAGAAACTTGTTCCTTGCGAGGTGGTGTAAAAAGGCAAAAATGCCGGCGGAATTGTCGACAGGTCGTTGGCACCTACGAAGATTGGAATCGTACCTGCCGCGTTCGTTATACCCGGACCCTTAGAGCGCGCGCTCTTGATGTCAGCACCAGACCCGGTGATGTCTGGCCGAAGATTCGGCGGCGCAAGCGGATCGGCGGGCTGGCCAGCGACGTCAGTTCCGGTGCCGTTGTTCTCGCCACGAGAAGAAAAGTCCGTGGGTGTCCCCAGCCCTTGTTTCTCACCTGCCGCAACTGAAATCACCCAGGGAGCTACTGAGAAGGGATTGATCGCACCCGCCACGTCGCCCACGTTGTCAATTCCGTTGCCGGCCGCAAAGACCACGACGATGTTGCGGTCGTGCATCTCGCGCGTCGAGGTGTTAATGGGATCGAATGGGTCGTATGCGTAATTCGCGATCACGTCGCCAAACGAGTTATTGCAGATTCGAATGTTATAGCGCCATTGATTCACAAGCGCGTAATCGTATGCCTGGACGATACCAAAAGTTGTGAGGCCCAGATCGTTACCGGCAACCAATCCGATCAGCTTGGCGCCGGGAGCCATCCCGCCGTAGAGAGCTCCAGAAGCTTGTCCGGTACCAGCGGTTACCGCTGCGCCGAACGTGCCGTGTCCGCCTTCCACGTCTGTGAATGGTTGATCCTCGACAAAGACTGGTGGCAGAAAATCCGGCGGAAGATCTGTGGCCGTAAGCTCCGCAGCAGGGAACATAACGTTTTGGACCACGTTTCGTCCGAGTTGTAAGTCGGGATGAGTCGCGTCGATTCCCGTGTCTACGTAAGCGACTCCAACACCCTGGCCCGAAGAGGGCACACCACCCAACCGTGTCGTAACCTCCTGGTCCCTTCGCAACGCCTCGACGCCGATGAAGGCGCGGCTCTTATGATTAAGCAGCTTGAACGTTCGATTTGCGTAGAGCGAGGCGATGTTGCTACGCGTTCGTAGTGCGTCAAACTGGCTTCGGTTGACCGCCGTCAACACAATCGGCAGTTCCCTGAGCTTCGTGCCGCCACGAATGCCAAGCGATTTCAGGAAGAGGAGGTCGGCGGAAGTTGGCGCGTGTCGAAACGTAATGGCCACACGCGTCAGCGCCAATGGACTGCTGGTGGTAATCTGCTGTGCCAGCACAGGATCCACTGACGGCCGCACGGCTTGATTATTCGGTTGCGAAACAAGCCCAAAAAAAAGAAGCAGGATCGGAACTAACCCTCGTAGCGGCATCGTTGCAGTCTCCTTTAGTGGAGTGAACCTAACAGGCAGGGGTTGAGAAGAACTTGAGCGCAAGCGCAAATCCGTAAATTTCGCGCTGCCAATAGTTTACGCGTGGTTGAGCTAGACTTGAGACGCGAGGTGTGGAAATTCTCGTCTAACCTCGGTGTTCTTGCGTCTCTGTGATGGTGAGAACTGGCAACGAAATTCGACCACCAGAGACCCTGAGAACACCGCGGCTCAATTACGATTCTCCTGATTACGCTGATAGCCTATTCGACTCTGAAATCAAATCCGCTGGCGCCATCAGCTTGTAGCAATAATCCGCCGGTGGCGGAGGTTGGAACGATTTGCTGCGCCTGCACGGCCGTCGCAGTTGATGTCATTCCTACTATGTTCAGGCCGGGACCCAGAGCTGCATTGATCTTGCTGACTGACAAACGAATGATGAATGAATTGCCTTGAATCTCACCTGAGTCAACCCCAGCGGCAATTGTTGTTTGTGTCCGAATCCCCGTATTCGGATCGGGGGCAATCTTTCCAAAACGATAGGCTAGAACGCCGGTTTCGGTAACTCTCGCAGAGACAAAGATCGTGGTCGTGCCGAAATCATGGCTCATGGTCCAAACATTATTCGGCTGTCGTTGGGCCAAATCGCGAACGGTGAGCGTATAAACAATCTGGCCTGCGGTCACATCGTAAGCAAAATCGGCAGTGTCGATGTCCTGTGAGGCATTGCCGGAATTATCGTTGCGCGGATCGATTATCTCCGGCGCGCCTGGTTGTCGCGACAAGTTGGCCGGATGCGGAACAGCAGACAGTCCAAGGACTCGACGAACCGCATTATGCGCATCAACATAACCGGCGCCGACGATTCGCTGGTCAAACTCCATCGGAGTTGCCGTTTCGCGCAGAATGGTGACTACCTCGGCAGGCGTCAAGGTCGGCTCGGCTTCCAACATCAACGCGATCACGCCCGCCACTTGCGGACAAGCGAAGCTGGTACCCTGT
>DASRPN010000144.1:0-2183 GCA_035646355.1 Pyrinomonadaceae bacterium
CGGAAGTCGACGAAGCACTCCAACATCTCCTTCAGGTTAAGGACCCGCGGCTGGCCATTTACGATCGCCAGATTAATGACGCCAAACGACGACTGCATGGGCGTGAGTTTGTAGAGCTTGTTAAGAACTACTTGGGGAACCGCATCACGCTTCAGCTCAACCACGATACGCATGCCGTTGCGGTCCGACTCGTCGCGCAAGTCGGAAACGCCATCCAGCTTCTTCTCGTTGATCAGTTCGGCAATGCGTTCGATCAATCGTGCCTTATTCACCTGAAACGGAATTTCAGTAATGACAACCGCGTCGCGTTCCTGCGAGCCACGACCAATGCGATCAATCCCGGCCCGCGCCCGCATCTGAATGATGCCGCGTCCGTGGAGATAGGCATTCCGCAGTTCTTCGCGACCGTAGATGAACCCGCCGGTGGGAAAGTCCGGCCCCGTCACAATCTTCAACAACGATTCGATTTTGATCGCCGGGTCTTTTATCAAGGCGATGGTCGCGTCAACGATTTCGGTCAGGTTGTGCGGCGGAATCTTGGTAGCCATGCCGACCGCAATTCCGTCCGATCCATTAATCAGAAGATTGGGAACTCGGGTGGGCAGAACCTTTGGCTCGGCCAGCGATTCATCGTAGTTAGGTTGAAAATCAACTGTTTCCTTTTCCAGATCGGCCAGGACGACATTCGTCACCCGCGCCATACGCACTTCGGTGTAACGCATCGCTGCTGCCGCATCGCCGTCAACCGATCCAAAGTTTCCCTGGCCATCGATCAGGGGGTAACGCATGGAGAAGTCCTGAGCCAATCTCACGATCGTGTCGTAAACCGCAGTATCACCGTGCGGGTGGTATTTACCGATCACATCACCGACGATACGCGCGCTCTTCTTGTACGGTTTGTTGTAGGTGTTGCCGAGCTCATGCATCGCCCAGAGCACGCGACGGTGGACCGGTTTCAGTCCATCGCGCACGTCCGGCAACGCGCGTCCGATGATTACGGACATCGCGTAGTCGAGGTACGACCGCCGCATCTCGTCTTCGATGTTTATGTGATCGCGCTCAGAGGTGGTTTCCATCCAGTTCGCCTTTCCAGTACAATCCGCCCCGCTTCGGGCTTATAGTGATCCAGTCGAATTGAGCACACAATACCTGCGTCAAAGGTTAGATTGTGTCGTCTATTAGGGCTTTCTTTGTGAGCCGCTTGCGCGTCGATTCGAGTCCAAAAGAAATGTGTTTTTAGCAATTTCCGGAGTCTGAAATAGTAAGCGATATTGTAGCCGAAGATGGGCTTCTCGGCAACCGCCCCGAACCTTGAAAACCTAACAAAATCAAGGGGTTTACGGGATAGTGCCGGCGGGAGGAGAGAGGCTTTGGCAAGCGCCAACGCAACGCGTTTCCAGAGCCTTCACGAAGTTACTCACTGACACTTTTTCCACATGCCGCAACAGGAAAAATTTAAACGGATTCGGGAGCGTTTAGAGCTGACTCTTCCGGTCCGGGTGCGTTGTCGAGAGACGCCGGAAATTGAGTGGACCGAAGTGACGCGACTGGTCGATGTATCGCCCTTTGGCGCATGCTTCACCCTCAAGCATCCGGTTGAAAAAGGGCGTCTGCTTCATATGACGATCCCAATGCCACGGCAACTTCGCGTGTTTGATCATGTTGAGGACCAATACAGAGTGTGGGCCCTCGTCAGGTTTGTGACGTCTTCAACTACGGCTGAGAGCTCGGTATTTGAAATCGGCGTCGCTTTTATCGGCAAACATCCGCCGCGCAGTTACGAAGAGAATCCCGCCAAGCGTTATGACATCGGTGGACGCACGTCGGACAGTTTAAGTATTCCTGAAGAACTGCAGACTGCGACTACTGAAGACCAGCGAATAAAGACGCGACATAACATTCCCGTGGAAATCCGAGTAGAAACACTCGATAACAAGGGTATGGTGGATCAAAGCGAGAGCACGGTGGCTGTGAACATCAGTCCGAGAGGCGCGGCGATCTATACGACGCTGGATCTGACAGTGGGGCGAATGATTCGTTTGACCAGCGAGCAGTACAATCTTACAGTTCACGCGGCGGTGCGTGGCCGGAGCGTTGGGCCTTCCGGCGTGCAGCGGATCCACGTGGAGTTTATCGATCGTGAGTTTCCCTTGTGATGAACAACGTCCGCGAGCATACCCACG
>DASRPN010000145.1:0-2867 GCA_035646355.1 Pyrinomonadaceae bacterium
GATTGAAAAACTGTTCCTGGCATATGTTCAGCGAGCAAACATGCCGGGCGCGGTGATGGGCGTCATCATCGACGGCGACCTCGCGTGGGTGAAGGCGACCGGTGTTCGTGAGACAACGGACAAGGCGCCAGTCACGCCGGACACGGTTTTTCGCATCGCGTCGATGACGAAGAGTTTTACGGCGATGGCGATACTCAAGCTGCGTGACGACGGCAAACTCTCGTTGGACGATCCTGTCTCGCGTTACATACCGGCGATGACGGATCTCCCTTATCCAACGAAAGACTCGCCTGCGATCACCATTCGTCACCTGCTGACGCATTCCGAAGGTTTTCCTGAAGACAATCCGTGGGGCGATCGCCAGTTGGCCCAAACAGACGATACCGTCCGTGCCTGGATGCGCGCCGGTATTCCGTTTTCAACGCCGCCGGGAACGACCTTCGAATATTCAAACTACGGTTTCGGAATGCTCGGTCAGATCGTGACGCGCGCTTCGGGTAAAGATTATGCGGTCTACGTGCGTGACAACATCCTGCGCCCGCTCGGCATGAACTCTTCGACGTTTGAGATGTCGGCTGTGCCACGTGAGCACATCGCGCTCGGTTATCGCTTCGAAGACGGCGGCTGGAAGCCTGAACCGATACTGGCGCATGGCTCGTTTGGCGCGATGGGCGGACTTTGGACCAGCACGCGAGATCTCGCGCGTTATGTCGCGTTTCTGATGTCAGCCTATCCACCGCGCGACGAAGCCGACAATGGTCCAATCAAGCGCAGCAGCGCGCGTGAGATGCAGCAGGTTGGACGTTTTCAACCCGGCGGCGCGTTTCGCGGTACGGTTGATGGTCCACTTCAATTCGGCGCCGGGGGTTATGGTTACGGGCTGGGCGTTTCGCAGGATTGCAAGTTCGATCATACGGTCGGTCACGGAGGTGGGTTGCCCGGCTACGGTTCGCTGATGCGTTGGTTGCCCGAGTACGGTGTCGGTCTGATAGGGATGAGCAACAGGACGTATGGTGGTTTTGGTGGCGTCTTCAACGATGCGCTGAACGAGTTGCATAAGACTGGCGCATTGAAGCCTCGTGTGGTCCAGCCGTCGCCGGCATTGTTGTCCGCGCAGGCGGACGTGTCGCAGTTGATTATCAAGTGGGACGACGCACTCGCGAATCGCATCGCTGCCGATAATCTGTTTCTCGACGTTGCGGCTGAGGTGCGCAAGTCGCGTTGGCAAGCTTTGGCGAAGGACCATGGCGTATGCCGGCCCGGGACGACGATCGAGCCGGAGAATGCGTTGCGTGGAACGTGGAAGATGATGTGTGAACGAGGTTGGCTCGAAGTAGGTATCACGCTTGCGCCGACGATGCCGCCGAAAGTTCAGCTCGTCAATATCGCGCCTGTGTTACCACCTGACGGGGAGATGACAAAGACGGTTGAAACGGTTGGGAAACTGATCGTCGCCTGGGACGCGGACGTCGTCAAATCTATTGCAGCGCCGTCGTTGGATGTCGAACGAATGCGACGTCAGTTTGCTGCCGCAACGGCGTGGGGAACGTGCCGAGTTGGCGAGACGTTGAGTGGAAACGGCACGCGCAGCAGCACAGTCCGACTTACTTGTGATAAAGGTCCAGTGGCAGCGCGTGTCGTGCTCGATCCGAACACACGCAAGCTGACAGGTGTAGATCTATTTCCGCTTCGTGAGCAGCGATGCGTTCCATGAGGTCTAGTCCTCACCGGATCCGGATCGCTTTAGTGCTTTCCTTTGCGTCTTTGCGCCTTTGCGGGATCATTCCTTAATCGGGACTTAACTCTCCCGCAAAGGCGCAAAGGCGCAAAGAAAAGTCATTAGGGAAGACCGGCGCGGCGTTGCATTTCTTTCAGGGCTTCGGGAATGAAGGAAGTGATCTGGTAAGTCTCTTCGCGGCCGTCGGAGTAGGTCTGGTAGAGGTTGAAATCGGGCAGTGAAAGACAACTGAGCGGCGACTGGCGCTCACACCCCGTGTCCAACCCAACCGCGCTGTGCGAAATGTATATCCCATGACGCCCGAGCCGCCCTCGCAACGGCAACAATGGCGTCGGCGTATGTCCAAAAATACAGGGCTTCCCGCGATAATTCTTGTAGAACTCCATGTCGCGCATCCATAACAACGACGTGGGCGAACTTTCACTAGGATGCTTACCTTCATCGAGCCCTGCATGAACGTAAATCGCATGGTCGTCTTCGTAGTAATAGGGCAAACTTTTCATGAAGCTGAGATGTTTCACCGGAACCGCACGCTCCAGCGTGAGTCTCAAATCTTCCTGATCCTGCTCAGGATCGGACCACGGCGACTGCCCGGTGTACTGCTCAAACGTTCGCTCCCCACCGACCACCGGCGTCAACCAGATCGTCGGCTGTCCCTCGAGAAAGTCCATCAACATCTGTTCGTGATTTCCACGGAGGCAGATCACACGCTCCGGATTCTCACTACAGAGTTTCTCCACGTGCTCGACACAGCCCGGCGCATCCGCGCCGCGATCGATCAAATCGCCGAGAAAAACTAGCGTGTCTGTTTTCGGATCTCGCGGCAGCATATCGAGCAGGTTGAGGAGCTGCGCGCACCGTCCGTGGATGTCACCAACGACGAAAGTTTTCATTCAGTCTGGTTCCCGGGCTCTACACCTTGATCTTTGACGCCTTTCATCAATTCGAGGAAGCGTGGATCCTCATGCATGTCGGTCCAATTCGGATCAGTCTCGAACCAACGATAATTCTCGTTGCCAAGATGAATTGCAGTCTCCAGCCATCTGAGTGCTTCTACCTGACGGCCTTGTAAAAGGTAAGCAGAGGCGAGCCAGTAAGATATATCGTAATCGGCTTCTGCCACCAGCCT
>DASRPN010000146.1:0-35488 GCA_035646355.1 Pyrinomonadaceae bacterium
GTGAGATTCGGCTTGTTTGGAGGATGAAACTTCCATCTCGCCGGATGAGCGCATGACAGGCTCGGGTGCCTGCAAACGGAGGTAAACCCAAGTAAGGCCATCTCCATGGGCGAGTGCATTCGGATCGGCAGTGTCAGACACACTGAGTCGATCATTTGCACGCCTCTCATGAAGCCTTAAGCGTTTTCGTGCCTTCCTCGACACTCGCGAGAAACTCTTCGATCTGAGCCTGAGAAAACAGAATTCGAGTCCCAATACGATAAAACCGTATCCGACCAGCCTTCCGCATCCGTAACAACGTGATTCGCGACACACCGCAGCGTTTGGCGGCTTCGTGTTCAGAAAGCAGATTGAGTTGTTCCTTAGCGTCGACCATGCACACTCTCCCTAAAGCGATTTAGTCGCTCACTCCGAGTTACTAAAGAGTCAGCAAGAGAACGCTAGCACATGGAAGATTTTTATTTTTGAGCTCGACCGGATTGGTGGCGTGAGAGGGAAACTTAGAGGGAAACGCAAACGGACGGCCCTAGTTAGCCGTCCGCATGATTCAATATTCTAAGAAAATGTTGGCTCCGCAGGTAGGACTCGAACCTACAACCCTTCGGTTAACAGCCGAATGCTCTGCCATTGAGCTACTGCGGAATAAGCGCCCTCACATAGCTACAAAATCAACTACGTGCAGGGCGCGAAGGCGTTTTATAACAAATGGGATCCGGAGCGTCAAGGAGCGGCCTATCGACGCGATTGCGGCGTTAACACGTGACTAAACTTGCACTACGCAACAATCTGCGAGAATATCTCCAGCCCAAATATTCCCCTTAAGAAAAAGGTCGACATGGAACGTCGCACTACATCATGGTTTAGTCAGAACTTAAGCACTGAAATGCCGTTGGTGGCTTACGGACACGCCGGTCCACCGTTACTGATGTTTCCGACCGCGGCCGCCGATTATCTCGAGTACGAGCGCTTCTATCTTGTCGACGCGATCAAGTCGTTCGTTGAAGCAGGAAAGCTGCGCGCATATTCAATCAACAGCGTGAATCGTTACAGCCTGCTGAACGAGCAGATGCCCGCTCCGCTGAAGGCTGAGTTGCTTACGCGATACGATCGCTACATCGTCGACGAAGTGCTGCCGTTGATTCGCAAAGACTGCAGCGACGGTGAGAATCGACCACTAACGACGGGCGCGAGTTTGGGCGCGTTTCTTTCAGTCAACGCTTACTTCAAACATCCGGATCTTTTTCGTGGCGTGATCGCGATGAGCGGCAGTTACGATGTGCGTGCTTACTTGAAAGGGCATTACGACGACAACGTCTATTTCAACAATCCCGTCGATTATCTTTCCAACCTGAACGACGATTACTATCTGCCACTGCTGCGAAAAGCAGATTCGATCCTGATCATGTCGGGGCAGGGAAATTACGAGGCGCCCGAGCGCAGCCGTGCGTTGTCAGACATACTGCACGCCAAAGGCATTCCTCACACTTTGGATCTGTGGGGACCAGACGTGGACCACGACTGGCCATGGTGGCGAAAGATGCTGCCGTACGCGCTCGGTAAGCTGCTCGCGAGCTAAACCAAAAAAACAGTTAACCCTCGCCGTCGCCCTTCTTACCTTTCTTCTTCGCGGGCTCTGCTTCACGTGGTCGTGTCGCCGGAGGCGGTGGAGGCTCAGTTTTCGGAGTTGATGTTTCGGGTTTCTTCGGTTCCGGCGCCGGCCCATCCTCTGCTTTCGGTGCCGGCGGCAACGTTAGCTGTTCGAGCTTTGGTTCGGTTGAGCCCGCCGGCAAAACGTTTTCATCTTCGGTTTCTTCTGCCTCAGCCGCAAGTTGAGCACGCTCGGCTGCCAGTTCTCGTTGACGCTGCCGGAAAAGCTCTCTCATGTCCTCGGGCATGTTTGGCGCCTTCGGAAACTCTTCCTTGTCCTTGTCTTTTAGAAACGTTTTCATGAAATCGACGAACATCGGCAACGCGCCTTTGCCGCCAGTCATGTCTTTTCCGAGCGATCTTTTCCGTCCGGGATAACCCATCCAAACGCCGGTCACATAAGTTGGCGTGTAACCGATGAACCACACGTCAGTGTGATCGTTCACCGTGCCGGTCTTGCCTGCCACCGGGACGCCGAGCGACTGAGCAGCAGTTGCAGTACCGCCAGTAACAACGCCGCGCATCATCGACACCATCGTCAACGCAACGTACTCGTTCATTACTTTGTGAGTAGTTCGTTCCCACTCTTCGAGAGGACCACCATCACGGTCGAGTACTCGTCGAATCAGGTGTGGTTCAACGCGGATGCCTTTATTAGGAAACGCGGAATATGCCGAGACCATTTGATCGAGCGGCACCTCAGTGGCGCCGAGCGCTGACGGCAGATACGGGGACATTGGAACTTTGATCCCGAAACGCCGGACCATCTGCGCGCCAGTTTGAATACCCACTGTTTGCAGTAGATGTACCGCTGGAATGTTCATCGATTTAGCGAGCGCGGTCTTCATCGGCATGTCGGAGTTACCGAGCGACCCGTCGTAGTTGTGCGGCTGCCAGTCGCCGATGCTGATCGGTGCACCACTCACCGGCGTCTCGGGGGTCATTCCCCACTCAACCGCCGCGGTGTAGACGAAAGGCTTGAAACAAGAACCGGTCTGTCGATACGCCTGCGTCGCGTTGTTGAATTTGTTCGTGTAGAAATCGTAACCGCCGACCATCGTGATGATCTCGCCCGTCTTCGCGTTGAGCGTCATCATCGCGCCTTGCACGGAAGGAACCTGCGAGAGTTCAACTTTCAAACGGCGATTCTTTTCGTCTACCTCTTTGATTTCAAACTCGGCGAGATGTCCGTTTTTGAACTCGTCTTTTGGTTGCCGGCGACTCCAACCCATGTCTTCCGGAGTCAGCGTTGCAGTGAAGTTTCCAAAACGAACTGTCGCTTCGTTCCGTGCTCGATCGACTTTCATGATCAGGCCCATCAAATGGCGACCCTGTTCATAGTCGTTGCCGTACCAGTCCGGATGCTTGTAGTTGTTGAGCTCGGGCTGTGTGGCCGGACCTTCTCCGTTATTTGTGGTCGTCGGAATCATCGTATACGCCGAGCGCCAACCGGTATGCGTTCGATCGTATTGCCGCAGTCCTGCACGGACCACTTCATACGCGCGCTTCTGCGCTTCGACATTAATCGTTGTGTAGACGGAGAGGCCGCCCTGGGCCACGCGCGTGGTATATCTGTCTTCGAGTTCCTGGCGAATGTATTCGACCGGGTAATCAAACGGAGACGATCTTGTTTGCGATTGGTAGTAAGCAGTATCAGCCAGTTGAATCGGCTTGGCTTTTGCGGCGTCGGCTTCAGCCTGAGTGACGAAACCGTTTTTCGCCATCAACTCCAACACCAGGTCGCGGCGTTCTTTTGCCCTGACTGGGTTTGAGGTGGGTGAATAGTCACTGGGAGCTTTAGGAATTCCAGCCAGCAACGCAGCTTCACCGAGCGTCAGATCTTTTGCCTGTTTACCGAAGTACGTTTCTGCGCCGGCCTCCATGCCATATGCATTTGCGCCGAGAAACATGTGGTTGGTGTACAACTCCATGATCTGGTTCTTCGTGTAGTAGCGTTCGATCTGGAGCGCGAGTATCCATTCGTTGACTTTACGTGTGTACGTTTGTTCCTTCGAAAGAAAGAGGTTCTTCGTAAGCTGCTGCGTTAGAGTTGATCCGCCTTCGATTTTGTCAGTCGTGATGTTCTTCCACGCCGCGCCCATGATGCGGATTGGATCGATACCGATGTGATCGTAGAAGCGAACATCTTCGACGGCCAGGATCGCATTCTTCAGTACCTGAGGAATCTCCTCGTACTTCAGCGGGATTCTCTTCTCGAGAGCAAACTCGCCAATTACTGTTTCGCCGTCGTCGGCGTAAACGCGAGTGACCACGCTGGGACGATAAGTTGCGAGCGCCGCGACTTCGTTTGCGGCGCGTGAATAGTTGAGTTCGTAGGCTGCAATGATTCCGGTCAGTCCGCCCGCCGCCAACGCCAGCAGCAACACGGCAGGCAACCAAAGGCGCGCCAGTATGTGTTTGCGTTGCTCGGGTGGTGTATTGATGATTGCTTTCGGCGAATATTTGGAATTTACAGCCATAAATTGATTTTCCCCCGGTACAACCTTGCCTTCACACAGGGTCTACGGACAACGTGGCTAGCCACAGCGGCCAACATCGTAGGGCAACGCGAAATTATACTGTGGAATCAGTAGATTTCTGGAATCTCGCGGCAGCCTCTATAATAGAGGCGCTTCGCAAACGGGGGCGACAGGCTTCGACAGGAACCTGAACGATCGTCGCGATGCATGCCGGGCTACCTTATGCAGCTCGTTAAAAAGCGTAGGGAAACACAACTGCCAATAACGAATTGGCTCTCGCTGCCTAATTAAGCACCGAGCGTCTCGCCGCAAGTTGCTCATGCGCGCGGAGGGAGATGTCACTTAGATGAGCTGGCCCGCTGCTTCGGTCCGTGGCAGTGGGCAAGATCAAAGTCGGGCTAGCTCGTGTCGAGGTCTTGTCGCTTCACTGACTCGACATTGGGCGAATTTTTATCGGTTGACTTCGGTGAGCCGGTAAGGAAGAGAAGCGACTAAGCATGTAGATTCCTTCGGCGTTGGTTTTTGGATCCGAGTTCAATTCTCGGCGCCTCCACCATAATCTTTAATGGGAGAAGCCACCCCTCACTCCCCTTGACTGAATTGAGAGACGAACAATGAGCACCACAACTACTCACTTGATGACTGCTGAAGAGTTCGCCGACATGCCGGATGACGGCGTTCGTCATGAATTAATAAAAGGGGAACTCCTCACAATGCCTGTTCCTAAGTTTCTTCACGGCTTTGTAACTACGAATCTGTCAGTGCTTCTTTACAACCACGTAAAGGCAAACAACCTCGGCGTAGTTGTCGGAGAATCGGGTTTCCACGTGGAAAGTGGTCCCGATACGGTCCTCGGTCCTGACGTAGCTTTTGTCGCAAGGGATAGAATAGGGATTATTCCAGATTCGTTTTACTCCGGCGCACCGGATCTCGCCGTAGAAGTTTTATCTCCGCGCGATCGAAGAGGTAAGGTCGAACGCAAAACTGCACTTTGGCTCGAACTCGGTGCGCGGTCGGTCTGGAATGTTAATCCTCGAAAGCGCACAGTCGAGGTGTTTCACGCTGACGGCAACCGATGGTTGTTCCACGAATCGGACGAACTCGTCGATGACACTGTTCCCGGTTTTCGTGTTGCAGTTTCGGAGATCTTTTCGTAAACCAACCTGAATTGGATCGCAACCTTCCCATCGGCATCTTTGACAGCGGCGTTGGCGGACTCACAGTCTATCGTGCGCTGCACGAACGTTTACCAAACGAACGATTCGTCTACCTCGGCGACACAGCTCGCGTTCCCTACGGAACGAAGTCTCTGGCAACAGTTGAACGTTACGCCGTCGAGAACTCGCGGTTCCTGCAAGCGCATGGCATAAAGCTACTCGTCGTCGCCTGCAACACCGCATCCGCACTCGCGCTTCCCGCGATTCGTCGCGCAGTTAAAGTTCCGGTGATGGGCGTGATCGAACCGGGTTCGCGAGCCGCGGTCGAAATCGCAGACGGCGGTAAGATCGGTGTGATCGCCACGGAGGCGACCGTCCAAAGTCATGCCTATGCTGAGGCAATCGCCGCCATGGGTTCCGACGCCGAAGTGATCGAACGCGCTTGCCCGCTGTTCGTCTCGTTAGCAGAAGAAGGTTGGGCCAACTCGGAGGTCGCACGCATCGTCGCCCACGACTATCTAAGTGCATTTAAAGAGACGTCGATCGCCGCGCTCGTACTCGGTTGTACTCATTATCCAATTCTGCGCGACATCATCAGTGAAGCGGTCGGCTCAAACGTAAACCTAATCGATTCGGGCGCCGCCACCGCTCGCGACGTCGAAACGCTCCTCGAAAAATCGAGTCTTACGCACGATGAGCCTTTAGGGCTTTACCAGGAGCGTAGTCTTTGTGATGATCTCGACCACTTTTACGTGACTGACGCCGCCGAAAGATTTGCTAAAGTAGCGGAGAGATTTCTGGGATCGTCACCTTCAATTCTCGAGGCCGTGGAAATCTGGGGACACGATGAGCTTCGCACGCACTGACGGACGAGCCGCCGACGAAATTCGCGTGACAGATATCAGGCCCGACTTTCTGCCTTATGCGGAAGGCTCGGCGCTGATCATCATGGGCGATACCCGTGTCGCTTGTTCGGCTTCGATCGATGAGAGTGTTCCGCGTTGGGTTCGAAACAAAGGCGAGGGATGGGTAACCGCAGAGTATGCGATGTTGCCGCGTGCCACTCACACGCGTACGCCACGCGATTCGTCACGCGGCAAAACTCAAGGCCGCACTCAGGAGATACAGCGACTGATCGGACGGAGCCTTCGAGCTATCGCTGATTTAAGAGCGCTCGGCGAACGCACGATTTACATCGACTGCGACGTCCTGCACGCAGATGGAGGCACTCGCACAGCGGCGATCACCGGAGCGTACGTGGCGTTCGCGCTTGCCAGTAACAAGTTGTTGAAATCGGGAAAGATCACGCGACCATTGATGAGCGATCAGGTCGCGGCCGTCAGCGTTGGAATCGTCGACAACACGGCGCTGCTGGACCTCAAGTACGACGAAGATTCTCGCGCGCAAGTCGACATGAATATAGTCTGCACAAGCGCCGGACGATTTATCGAACTGCAAGGCACCGCGGAGAAAGGCCCTTTTAGTCGCGAACAGATGGACGAGTTACTAGCGCTCGGGATGCGAGGCATTGAAGTGCTGATTGCCAAGCAAAAGAGTATCATTTCGCAGGCAACCTAATGCCTTCGGCAAACGGACTTCTCGATGCAGGCATCTGAATAAGCCAGTGCGAAAAGGAGACAAAATGAAACGAATTGTGGCTCTCACGCTCGTATTGGTTGGCCTGATGACGCCGTCGGCTTTTGCGCAACAGCTCTACACGCACGACAAAGTCGAATACAGTTTCGAGCTCCCTTCAGCAACCTGGCGGGCCATTTTGGAACCGGACGCGACTCACGAACATCCTGAGTTTGTTTTCGGCGATCGTCTCGACGGATATCTGACGTTTCGCAAGGAAGTCGTTGAAGCAGGAACTGGACCAGGAGATATTGCACAGCGCGATCAGGATTTAACACTCAGATTCCTTCCCGGATTCGTTCAGGGGAAACAAGATCCATTTAACGGCCGGCTCGATGGTGTGACGATCTCTTACGAGTTTGTCCGCGCCGGAAAGCCGATGATTGGGCGCACCTACTACCTGCAAGCAGATCCTCGGACTATCTATGCGGTCCGTTTCACAGGCTTGCGCGACAAACTGAACCGCATTCGCAATCAAACCGACCTGATAGCTCGCACCTTCAAAGTCAAATAGTGAAGCTGCAACTAGCGCGCGGATTAGCTATCAAGCCTTCTCCGATACACGGCAAAGGCTGCTTCGCCAGCATCGCTTTTAAAAAACGCCATAAGATTGCGGAGTACGCCGGCGAGAAGATCTCGAACGCGGAAGCGCGCCGGCGATCGCATCGAAAGATGTTGCGCATCTGCGAAATCAACAGTCGGTGGAGTCTTGACGGCAGCCGCGGCGGGAATGGCACGCATTACATCAACCACTCGTGCGTTCCAAACGCCTTCATGCAGATCATTTGCGATCACATTCTCTTCTTCGCCTTGCGCGACATCAAGCCCGGCGAAGAGATCACGATCGACTACGAAACAACACTGCATTCCGACGACAAGCGTTGCATCTGCGGCGCGGGAAACTGTCGCGGTAAAATCAACAAATACTGATGCGGTTGGCTTGCCGCAAAAGTCTCTTGCTGAACTGCTGCTCTGTGCAACCTCTGTGGTCTCTGCGACTCCCTGGTTATTTCCTGAGCAAATCATTAACCACAAAGACTCACAGACCACAGAGAAAACCTGTTTACGACTTTTTGGGCAAAGCAAATCCGTGTTCTTTAAAGTCGCGGCAACGTGAAACTGAACTTCGATCCGCGACCTTCTTCCGAGTCGAGTTCAACTCGTCCGCCGTGCTGCTCCACAACCTCGCGCACAAATGACAAACCCAGCCCCGTCGATTCCTCGTCTTTTTCCTGTCCTTCACGGACCACGCGATAAAACTTGTCCCACACGCGTTCTTTCGCTTCAGCGGGAATACCGTAGCCGCGATCCTCAACACAGACGCGCACAGCCTCCGCTTCTAACGCCGTCGAAACCGTCACCGTCGTGCGCTCCGGACTGTACTTAATCGCGTTGTTGACCAGGTTCTTCACGGCCTGAGTAATGAGACTCTTGTCAGCAGCAACCGGCGGAATCCGGCTCGCGGGTTGCTCGATCAAACGGATGCGCTTTTTCTTCGCAAACGTTTGCATCGAGGAGATTGTTTCGCGCACCACTTCATCAAGGCGAAGCGGGATCTTCAACACTTCCTGCTTGTCTTTCCGTTCCAACTGCGTCACCGCAAGAAACGTATTAATCATCCGCGACATGCGCTGCGACTCGTTCGCAATGATCGTCACAAACTCGCGCGCCGATGCCGGGATGCTGTCATCCGCTGTCAACAACTCCGCAAATCCGTTGATACTCGTTAGTGGCGTGCGTAGTTCGTGCGACATTAGCGAGATCATGTCGCTCTTCAACTTCTCGTATTCCTTGACACGCGTCAGATCACGAACACAAGCGGCGATGCCGATCGGTTCCTTCGCATCGGTTTGAGGATCGCGCAGGAGTGAAAGACGCAGGTGGAGAATCTGGTTCTTCTGGTCGAACGTCAGTTCGCCCTCGTACTCGATTCCGGTTTGCAACACGCGCCGCACGGCGATCTCCGGTTCGTCGAAAATGTCAGTGCGAAAGTTGTCCAACAGACCGAAGAGGTCGAGTGATCGCGCCTTTTCCGACGTTAGGCCAGCAAAGTGGAGCAGGGTTGGATTCACGAGCGCGAGCGTGCCGTCGAGATACGCGATTGCGACGCCGTCCTCGATGTGGTCCAACGTGCTTGCTTCGCAGCGCTGTTCGACAGTTAAAGCTGTCAGTACATTGAGTGCGTCAAGTTTTCGCTGGGTCGCGCCTTGAGAGAAGTAAGCCAAAGATTGTGATCGCGCACGATTGTGCGAGAAGCTCTCACGCTTCAGGTTGCGAGCAAACTGCGACCCGATCGCCGAGAGCAATGATTTGTCGTCAGCACTGAATTCAGAAACGAGCCTAATCAACAACGCACCTGCGGCGTCGCGCTCGTGAAGCAGTGGTACCGCCACTGTGCGAGCGCCTTTCGTTTCGTCGCTAACTAGTTGTCCGCTCGCGACAGCGCGTTCGCACAGCATAATTCCTTCTCGCCACGCCGCGTTGCGTTTCGTATCAGCCGCGGACTGCGACGCGCCTTTGACTCGCGCAACTGCTTCAAACGAACCGTCCACGCACTGAAACACGATAGCCTCGTTCAAGGGCAACATCGTGTTGAGCAGTTTCAAACCGCTCATGAGTCTGGTGTTTGCGCCGGCGTCTTGTTGACTCGGACCGTTAGCGGAGCTGAACAACGTGCGAGTCAACGCGCGGTCGACGCGCCAGAGACGAATGAGTTGGACCAACAGGATAGTCAGGCCAGCACTAAAAAGTAGTGCGACGGTGAGTAGCGCTGTTCCGAGAAAATGGGCCGCAAGGAGTGAAGCGGCGCAAGCGACGGCTACGCCGAACAACAAATAGCTCCAGCTACGTCGCAAGCCGAAACGGTTCAGCGCGAGGGCGATTAAGATTGAGTACGTCGAGATGACGATCGCCGCCACCGGAGCGCTGGTCAACAACTCGACCGTGTCGGCAGTGGACGGCTCCAGGGCGAAGCGCGGAAAGATCTCGGGCATGACGCCAAGACGCCAGCAGATGTAGGCAATGAGACCTGCAAACAGTCCCAGTCCTGCGGCGGAGAGATACGACGTTGCTGTCTTCGTTCGAATCAAGCGTTTGGAGAGTGAAACGGGCTTGAGGTTGCGCCTGTGATAGGACTTAAGAAAAACCTGCGGCAGGGGCTGAGCCGCGACCTGATTATACAATGCTTTGCATTGTTTAAGCCACGGAAAAATCGGGCCGTTTCAGTGCGGTGGCGAGCTGCGTGATTTCCTCGGGAAACACGGTTCGAAGGTCCAATAACACCTTTCCTTCGGCGATACGACCGATTACGGGAATAGGTGAAGTCCGGAGCGCTCGCTCAATCTCCTGGGCCGTCATTCGCGGGTGACTGATGGCGACGAGTGTCGTGGGCAGGTTGCTCGTTGGACCGGCGCCTCCGCCAATCGCGGATTCGCCGGGTTGCAACGTCAACTCGAACTGAGTTTCGCCGACCTCTTCGATAAGCTGCTTTGCTCGCGATCCGATCTGTTCGTTACTCAGCGACAGCATTTGAATTACCGGGACTTCACCTGCTGCCACGTCCCGGCGATGTGCCAGCAGTGTTGCTTCGAGGGCTGCAAGTCTGATTTTGTCGCTGCGCAAAGCTCGATACAGCGGATGTTTTCGTAAACGATCGACAACCGAGGGCTTGCCGACGATCAGTCCCGCCTGCGCGGAGCCAAGCAGCTTGTCGCCGCTGAAGGAGACTACATCCGCGCCCGCAGCGACGATGGCGCTCACGATCGGTTCACCAGTGATCCCATAAACTGATAAGTCGTTGAGCTGACCCGACCCCGCATCTTCATAAAGCAGCAGACCGCGTTCGTGCGCGAGGGTGGCGAGTTCCGACAGATCCGGCGAACTGGCAAAGCCGACGATGCGATAGTTTGACGGATGCACGTGCATGATCAGACGCGTCTTGGCCGTGATTGCGTGGCGGTAGTCTTCAAGGTGTGTGCGGTTGGTGGTCCCTACTTCAACCATGCGCGTACCAGAACTCGCCATCACATCGGGAACCCGAAAGTCGCCGCCGATTTCGACGAGTTCACCACGCGACACGATTGTCTCGCCGTCACCTGCAAGCACTGAAAGAATCAGCAATGCGGCGGCGGCGCAGTTGTTTACCACCAGTGCATCTTCAGCGCCAGTTAGATCCTTCAACAACGACTCGACGCGCGCTCCTCGTTTACCGCGCGAACCGCTTGCAACGTCATACTCGAGCGTGCAAAAACGACTCGCCTCGACCATCGCTTCGCGGGCAGAGTTCGACAGCGGCGCGCGGCCGAGATTCGTGTGTAGCAGGACACCGGTCGCGTTGATTACTCGCGTTATCCCAGTCTGACTTTCGATCTGCGCCGTTTCGCGCATGCGTGCGACAGCCTCCGCCAACAGCGACTCTGCCGCATTCCCATTAGCGAGTGGTTTTTCGCCACGGCGAATTGACGAGCGAAGTTCCGACGTGACCGCTCGCGCGATCGCAGTCAGCCTCTTTATGCCGACTGAATCCCGTAGCAAACGGGCCTCGTCGGTCCTTAATAACTGATCGACAGACGGCACGTGCCGCAGGTTAGAAATGGGATCGGACATGTATTTTGCGCCTTACCAGGACCACAGATAATAACTGTTGACACTCCAGTTTTGAACCACCTAGACTGGATTTGGCCGAGTATCAAAGCGGCGCCCCGCCTTTAATCACCTCGCTCAGGAGAAATCAACCTAAGTGGCAATCCGTGATAACAAACTGCTCCGCTCAAAACTGCAAGCACAAGCGAGGAACAAGCATGCCAACAGTGAAAACCAACCGAGCCCTGACGAACAGTTAAGCCGCCTCGAAGAAGACATTCGAAAACTGAGAGTTGAGTTCGACATTTTCTTCAACGGCGCGGCGAAACGGCCGCCTTACGATACCAAGGGACGAGTCGAAACGTTGCTTAAACGACTCGGCGACGATCGGACGTTAACGTTCGCGCAGCGCTATCGTTACAACTCATTAACCGCGCGCTATACCGCCTTTCGCGATCTCTGGCGACGCTTGATGCAGGGACGCGAAGAGGGCCGCGATCCGGTTTCAGCAGCGCGGGCGAGTGTTAAGAAGGAGCAACCAGCGAGCATTCTGGCTGTGTCGTTTGTATGCATGGACGCTCACAAGGAAGTTGGTCTCGTGAAAGACCTCTACAACTCCTTGCTCGAGGCGAAACACAAGTGTGGTGAATCAGTCGAGGGTCTTTCGTTTCCGCAGTTTCATCGTTTGGTGGCGTCGAAGTCTGATGGACTCAAGGAGCGACACGGTTGCGAGCGCGTGAAGTTTTCGGTTGCAGTGGAGAATGGGCACGTAAGTTTTAAGGCAAAAGCCGAGTAGGAGTAATTCGATTAGGCAAGAAAAAAGGCGACCACAATAGTCGCCTTTTTTCTTGTGGCTACCGGACCCGTGACCGGAACCAAGTCAGTGGCTTTGCGGAAGCAAGCCGGGGAGACCTTACGTCTTGGTCACTTTTTCAGCCTGAGGTCCCTTTGGGCCTTGTGTAACCTCAAACTCGACTTCCTGTCCCTCTTCGAGAGTCTTGAAGCCGTCGCCCTGGATGGCGCTGTAGTGAACGAAGATGTCCGAAGAACCTGGCTGCTCGATGAACCCATAGCCCTTCGAATTGTTAAACCACTTGACCTTACCGGTTATTCTAGACATAACAACGAATCCTCCTAACGATTCGGTAAAACGGACGCGAAAGCCTGTCAGCTTTCCCATCGGCTTGGTGAATGCTTGTGAGCCGGGTCGCGCAAGGGGGCGCTAACGGAAACACACAACCAACAAAAAATGCATGGTGAAAAGCGCTGGGAGCGCTATTTCATCATGCACAGACTTACGGGGGCAGAACTAACCAAACTCATTGCCTTAAAACGTGGATCGGGAATGCGGGGATCTAAAACCGCTGGCCCAGCATCAAACGACGGCGCATACTAAGCGAAAGTCTCAAACCTGTCAAGAATAAATTGTTTCAAAAAAGTCACGGGCTAAGTTACGCCAAAGCTCAGGTTAAGCGGCTTACGCGTTTTATTTCATCTCTCAACTGAGGCATTCTTCGCACTCAAAAGCAGATACGGCAAAGGGTTCACAGCCTCATCGTTGATGCGCACTTCGTAGTGCAAGTGCGGTCCGGTAGAACGTCCGGTAGATCCGACTTTTCCGAGTAATTGGCCGCGCGAAACCGTCTGATCGAGTTCGACGTCGATATGCGAAAGATGGCCGTAACGCGTAGTTAGACCACCGCCGTGGTCCACCACGACAAGCTGTCCGTAGCCATTCTGCCAGCCAATAAACGACACCTTGCCGGCCGCGCCGGAAACCACTGGCGCCCCCCAGGCTGCTTCGATGTCCTGGCCTGAATGAAATTCGTATCCGCCACCACCAAACGGGTTCCGGCGTCCGCCAAAGCCGCCTTCGAGAGTGCCCTCGACGGGCCAAAGCGTCGGCATATAACCACGCTGACGAAGACTCGCTTCATGGGCCGACATGTCGAGTTCGAGCCGGCTCATTTTGGAAGCCAGCGTCTCCAGGGCCATCTCATCAAGCGGTAATTCAGGACCACCAGTGCCTGACGGCGTGTAGTTGTTGTCGTCGACTACGCCTGATTTCTCGGCAAGTTTGCGCGAGGTGTCTTCGACCTTTTCGACGCGATTGTTGAGTTTCTCAAGTTCCTGACGTTGGCGTTCGTTTTCCGCGCGCAGGCTCTGGTTCTCCATTTCCGTGTGCAAATGGCGAACCTGCTGGGTCAAGCCGTAGAGGCCGTAAACGAGGCAGAGTCCCAGGGCGATGGAGGCCGTTACGAAGACCGTTACTGATTTCTTTTCGACTCTGATTCGCTGGACGCGGGCGCGGGATTTTGATGTATGGGCAATAATGAACGAAATAAATCTGTCTTCTCTAGCCATTTGGGCTCCTGTTATCTGCCGCGGTTGAAAATCGGGGCTGCGGCAGCAACCGAAAAACACAAACTCGCCAAAGAGCGATTTGCGCAAATTACGGATTTTGTTTATTTACCTACGAGATTTGCAGCGAATGGATTGAAAACCTCAAGGTCCCTCCGAGGTGAAACCCATCCGGCCGGTCCTGCAAAGGCCCTGACCGTATCACAGGGTCTTTGAGTGTTGCAACTTTGAAAGGGAAATATAAGACAGTCGCAGGAAAAAGATCGGTTGTTTTTAAAGTTCGTCCATGCCCCGTCTTCGTCGTGACCGATCGCGGAAGATCGCCAGCAGAATCATCACCAGGAGCGCGATGAAGATTACGACGATGCCGATCTTCACGGCCGCGAGCAGGAAACCGACCAACGCGATCAGCTGTTTCAGCAAAGCGATGACAAGGAGAATGAGGGCAACGATGGCGCCGATTCCGCCAAAAGCTTTAAAAATGCCGCAACACATATGAATTCGACCCCTAACTAATTACCGCGATTCAGGATCTGCGTTCGAAGGGCAGCGGAGTAACGTCGCCCCGCGCGAACTGCGTTGTTTCACCAGTGCGAAAAGTCGCCGTATCGACAGGACGGCTTGCGACGACCGACGGTGGCGGTCGCCGCGAATCGAAACGAACGATACGATCCGACGACTTACCGCGTCGAATGTAATCGAACAACATGTAAGCACCAAGCGCTACGAGCGCAACTGGCAACAATTGCTTGATCGGCAACGTCACTCCCAACAAAGTGTGCAACAGGAACATCGTGCCGATGATGATCAGCGTCGTACCCCAAGCAAACGGGTTACCGTAAAGTCGCCGGGCAATGACGTCGTCTTCCGCATCCGGCGACAGACCCGCGCGCATCAACTGTGCTGTTCGACACGCGTCCACCGCCGCAAATAACCACGTACCCACGACACCGAGAACGAAGAAAAGCACACCCTGAGTCAACACGGCCATCTGGAAGAAGCTTGCGAAAATCGCGAAGTGCACGATCGCTTTCGACGTTTGCCCGTTGTAGGCCGCACCCAATCCGGGAACGAATGAAAGCAACGTCGCCACGAACGGCGAACTCTTCCGGCGCAAAATATTTGATGGACTCGAGTGTGAAGAATGGCGCAGCAACTCAACGCCGGCGACTATGCAATCCTGGCAGAACGGAAATCCCCGCACGCGATGATCGCAGGCAGGGCATAACCAGCGCGAACACTGATTGCACTGAACGACAGCGGGATTCTTAGCATGGTAGCCACAGTACATCATTTCCAAACTCCTCAACGATTGTTATGGCCATTGCTGTCCGGCTTTGCGCCAGAACGCTCCTGCTGTTGATCTGAACCTTTCTTGGGCGGAGGAGGCGGCGGAACGTTCGTCTCTGAAGCAGCCGGCGCCAACTCGCCTGAAAGTACTTGAGTCTGACCGCTGGTCTGTTCCGCAAGTTGCAAACCAGCGTTGTAAACGCCGCCGATCGAACCGTCGGCGGAAACTGTGCTGCTCAATACGAGCACGGCAGCCAGCAACATCGTGGCGACCGTCGCGAGCTGTGTCGACATGATTGGATCCAACCACAACCGGAAACGTGACGCGGCGCGCGATCTCCACGGCGCCTTGATCTCTTGTGGCGTGACTGTTCCCAACGTCGCTTGCAGAATTCGTTCGTTCAATCCTGCGGGGACTGGTTTTTCTTCTGAAATGTACGTGTAGCAAGCGCCTATAGATCGCACGACTGCGCCTGGAAGTTCAGTGCAGCTATCGCAGAGTGCCGCGTGACGTTCCCAACGGTGATACAGGTTCGCGGGCAGGAAACCGTCGAGGTACTCGGTCAACAACTCTTCAAATTCCTCACAGCCCATCGCCGTGTTAGGAACTGTTTTTTGCAGAATGCGCGCTTCGAATTCTCTTGAAGGCGGTGGCACAGTCGCTGCACGACACGCCTGCATCGTACTGCGTACTGCTGAGAGTGTTTCGTGGCAAATGGGGCAACGCATCGCGTGTTCACCCATCAGCTTGTTCGTTTCGGGACCGACAACGCCCTCAATGTAGTCGGTCAATAATGATTCAAAATCCACACACAACATTATGTTTTCGCTTCCTGCCCCACTGTTTTCTGCTCACCCACGTCTGCCCACGCGGATGAGCCCACTTTTCCTATGCCTCACTCATTGCAACAACCTTCATTCGCCGCAAGATCTTGGCGAGTTCAATTCGTCCGCGATTTATTCGCGACTTCACTGTCCCTTCCGGGATTCTCAACAGGTCGACGATCTCCTGGTAACTGAGCTCTTCGATATCTCTCAATATCACGCAGGTCCGAAGGTCTGGTGATAACTTGTCAATGCCCGCCTGTACCTGAGCGCCGAGTTCGCGCCGCTCCATCTCCTGCTGCACCGAGTTGCTTCGTGTGTGCAGATGATAACTATGGTCGGCGAGATCGTCGGCGTGGTTATCGTGCGGTGTGCGCTGGCGTTTCCGGTAGTCGTCAATGATCAAATTACGCGCCAGGCGCATCAACCAGTTTTGCAAGTCGCCCTGCTTCGGGTCGTACTGATCCAAAGAGCGATAAACTCTAACGAAAACTTCCTGGGTCAAATCTTCGGCGGTGTCTGCGCGAGAGGTAAATCGGTAGGCGAGGTTGTAAATGCGACGGGAATAACTTTGCACGATCGCTTCCCAAGCCGCGCCGTCGCCCGCGCGACACCTGCGAACCAATTCGGCTCCTTCACTAACTGCTGCCAAAGCCTTAACAGCCCCCACGTCTCTTCTCCGGGTACCCTTGGTTTCGGAAATCTAAGGCGGCCAACCCCTGTCAGCAGCCGTTTACGACGTATGCTGTACCAAAGTTCCGCGTAATCAGTATACCCGTGTTTCCCTGCAAAAACAGTTTTCTTGCCCTTACTGGTAAGCTGTAGTAGCCTGTCGAACCGGCCCAAGATATTGTGGTTTCCCCAGTGACCCAGAAAAGTTATCGCAAATATATCGAGTTCGTCGGTCTCTGCCTGCTGGCTACCGCCCTTTTGTGGTGGTTTGGCCGGAATCTGGACTGGCGCGAGGTTGGTCAAAGGGTTAGCAGCGCCAATCCTTTTCTGCTGCTAGCTGCCGTGGCGATCATTTGTTTGGCGTACGTCGTGCGGGCGTTCCGCTGGGGCGCGTTGTTGAAACCACTCGTTCCAGCCCGTCTTCCAGATCTATTCGCAGCTACGACAATCGGTTTTAGTGCGGTCTTCCTGATTGGGAGGGCGGGCGAGTTTGTAAGACCGGTCGTACTGCCGATGCGCGATCCGCGCGTCCGGCCGAGCGCTTCACTGGTAACGATCTTCGTCGAACGCATTTACGACATGATGGCCGTTGCCCTGATGTTCGCCTTCAACCTGATCTGGTTTCAGCCGGTTGTGACGCACGAGGTTTCGTTTGGCCGCGTTCGCATCGTTGGGTTTGGAATGTTGGTGGCTACGATTCTCGGTCTAATCTTTCTAGTTTGGTACAGGACGAAGTCGGCCTGGTTGATCGAGATTCTGAACCGTCGCGTCACGCGCTGGCGTTTTGTGCCGCAGCGATTGACGAAACTGGTAATCGGGATGCTTGAACAGTTGTCGCAGGCATTGCGTGTGCTGGTTAACGTTCGGGAGCTTGCGGTAACGATCGGTTGGACGATTCTGGTGTGGTTTGGAATCGCGCTCGCGAACTTTTTGGTTATGCGCGCGTTCGGTCTGCAAGTAGGCGTCTCGGAAACTTTGTTCGTGCTCGGGTGGTCGTTGGTCGGCTCGCTTGTTCCCACACCCGGCGGTGCCGCTGGCGCATTTCACGCCGCCACCGCGGCTGGTTTTCTGTTTCTTGGCGTTGAAAAGGAGTTGGCGGCCGCAGTTTCAATCATTTTGCACCTTGTCGATTTTGGTCCAGCAGTTTTGTTTGGTGTCTTCTATGCGATCCGGGGGGATTTGAGCATTTCACGTTTAAGAACACTGGTATCACCAAAGCAAGATTTTGAGAACCCAGTTGGAGAGGTTCAGTGAGATGAAATGTCCGTTCTGCGGTTATCTCGAAGACAAAGTAGTCGACTCGCGCGAGTCGCGAGAAGGCGATGCAATTCGGCGGCGACGCGAATGTCTGCGTTGTGAACGAAGATTTACCTCCTACGAACGCATCGACGAAATCCCCTACATGGTCGTTAAGAAAGATGGACGACGCGAGACTTTCGATCGCAACAAGGTAATGGCCGGACTGTTGCGCGCCTGTGAGAAGCGCCCGGTCCCTTCGACAAAACTCGACAGCATCGTAAATGCAATCGAAAAATATGTGCAGGAATCTCCCGAACGCGAACGTCCGACGAGTAAAATCGGAGAGATGATCATGCGCCGCTTGAAAGAACTCGACAAAGTCGCATATGTTCGATTTGCATCTGTCTATCTCGAATTTGAAGACGTGTCGGAGTTTATGACCGAACTGAAACATTTGGTGCGCACAAGAACTACAGGACAAGCAGGGAGGAAATAACGCGCGTCGCTGACGCGCCGTGAAGCCATGATCAAACCGATTCGCGCAACAGGACTGGAACGGCTCGAGTTGCAACGGCTTCGCGATCGTGTCGGACGGCTCTTCGCCGCGTTGCAGGAGGCAACGGAAGCAGAAAACCCGTTGGCATCGGGTGCGTGGGCGCCACCCGTCGACGTTTGTGAGACCGAGAAGATGATCATCGTGCGCGTCGAACTTCCCGGCGTGAGTGCCGATCAGATCAAGATTGGTTTGTGTAACACCAAGATGCGAATCTGGGGAGAAAAGAAACGACGCCCGGCGCGTCGACGAATCATGTCGTATCTCTGTTCAGAGCGGAGCTACGGCAAGTTCGGCCGCATCGTTCCGCTGCGCTGGACGTTCAGCGTGCGCGATGTGACGGCCCACATGCAGAACGGCGTGCTTCACATTCATCTGCCGAAGATCGAAGATCGCCGCGGGAACGAGGTTGTAATTACTGTCAAGGAGGAAGCTGCCAAGTAGTTTTGGCTGTGCGCAGTAAGCGCGAAGCCGGCAGAAGGCATCACTTAAAAGCAAGTAGAAAGCTGCACCCATGGCAATCGTAAAAGAACCAGAGTTTACTGAAGCAATCGATACCACCGAGACCGACCAGCAATTACAGATTCCCAGTGAACTACCGGTGTTGCCATTGCGCGACATCGTGATCTACCCGTTCATGATCGTGCCGTTGTTTGTGTCGCGCGAGAAGTCGATCAGGGCGGTTGACGAAGCGCTGGCAGAGAACCGAATGATCCTGCTCGCCTCGCAGAAGGATCTCGATAAGGAAGAACCCACTGCCGAGGATCTTTATTCCGTCGGCACCGCGGCTGTGATCATGCGGATGCTGAAGTTGCCTGATGGACGTATTCGCATCCTGGTCCAGGGACTCGCCCGCGCGAATGTCGAGTCCGTTGACTCGACGGGTGAATATTTACGGTCGCGTGTGAGCGTCATGCAGGAAGTTCTGCCACCGGAGCGTTCGCTCGAAGTCGAAGCGTTAATTCGAAACGTTCGCGCCTCGATGGAAAAGGCGATTAACCTCGGCAAGAACATCTCGCCGGAAGTGATGGCCATCATTGCTAACCTCGACGACGCCGGACGTCTCGCGGATCTTTCGGCCTCAAATCTCGAACTAAAAGTAGAAGACGCGCAGTCAGTTCTCGACATTCCGGACACGACCACGCGTTTGCGTCGCGTCAACGATTTGCTGAACAAAGAAATCGAAGTCCTCACGGTCCAACAGGAAATCAACACCCAGGCGCGCGCAGATATCGATCGTTCTCAGCGTGAGTTCTACCTGCGGCAACAGCTCAAAGCCATCCAAAGCGAACTAGGCGAGGGGAATGAGCTCGCCGAGGAGACCGCGCAGTTCAAAGAGAAGATCGAAGCCGCGAAGATGCCCAAGCCGGCGGAAGAAGAAGCGTTACGACAGCTCAAGAAACTCGAACGCATGCATCCGGACGCAGCAGAAACCGCGACACTGCGAAACTGGATGGAGATCATGACCGATCTGCCGTGGTCGCGTTCCTCGATCGATAACCTCGACCTGAAGAAAGCCGAGACCGTTCTGAACGAAGACCACTATGGCCTCGAGAAGGTTAAAGATCGCATTCTCGAAGCCCTCGCCGTACGCAAGCTGAAGGAAAAACCGAAAGGGCCGATTCTTTGTCTCGTTGGTCCACCGGGAGTCGGTAAGACTTCACTCGGTCGCTCGATCGCGCGAGCTCTGGATCGAAAGTTTGTGCGGCTGTCGCTGGGCGGCGTTCACGACGAAGCGGAGATTCGTGGTCATCGCAGGACCTATGTCGGCGCAATGCCCGGACGCATCATCCAGGCAGTCCAACAAGCCGGCACGAACAACCCGCTGATCATGCTTGATGAGATCGACAAGGTCGGCGCGGATTTTCGCGGTGATCCGTCGTCCGCGTTGCTGGAAGTGCTCGACCCAGAACAGAACAATTCGTTCCGCGACAACTATCTCGGTGTCACTTTCGACCTTTCGAACGTGATCTTCATGACCACGGCCAACGTGCTTGACACGATCCAACCGGCACTGCGCGATCGCATGGAAGTGATCCGCCTTGCGGGTTACACCGAAGAAGAGAAGCGCGAGATCGCCATTCGCCATTTGATGCCGAAACAGATGGATGAAAACGGCATCACCGCGCGCGATCTAAACATTTCCAGGACTGCGCTGACGACGATCATTCAGCAATACACACAGGAAGCCGGTCTGCGTCAGCTCGAACGCGAGATCAGCAGGATTAGCCGGAAGGTCGCACGCAAGATCGCCGAAGGACATAAAGGCACGATCAGAGTTTCGTTGAAGAACGTGCATGAGTTTCTCGGCGCGCCGAAGATCATTCCTGAAGAAGCCCTGAAGAAAGATCAAGTCGGTGTCGCCACCGGCTTGGCGTGGACGGCCGTTGGCGGCGACGTGCTCTTCATCGAAGCGTTAAGAATGAAGGGCAAGGGGAACCTCGTCTTGACTGGTCAACTAGGCGACGTGATGAGGGAATCAGCGCAGGCCGCGTACTCCTACGCTAAATCGCGCGCAAAAGAACTCGATATCGCCGAAGAAGATTTCAACAACTACGATCTTCATATTCATATTCCGGAGGGCGCGATTCCGAAAGACGGTCCTTCCGCGGGAATCACGCTCGCAACCGCGATGGTTTCGGCATTATCGACGCGGCCTGTTCGTAAAGACGTCGCCATGACGGGCGAGATCACGCTGCGCGGAAACGTGCTCCCGATCGGCGGAGTAAAAGAGAAAGTTCTCGCTGCCCGGCGCGCGCGAGTGACTACGATCATTCTCCCGCAGCAGAACCGGCGCGATCTCGACGAAGTGCCAAAAGAGCCGTTCAAAGACATTCGCTTTGTCTTTGTCGATAACATGCGGCAGGTTTTCCGTGAGGCATTGGGCGAAAAAGTTCTTCCACCGGTGTCATCTGGACAGCGGCCGCAGCGAATGCCGCAGGCTGCAAACGCGCGGCCTGCATGAGTTCGATGCGGTCATCTTCATTGAACTAGGAGAGTCAACTGGTTTCGCTAGCGAGGAATCTCAGTCAAGGTTTTGATAAGATTCCCCCGCGACTGTTCGGCAGCAGTCGAGTTTAGTTCATCCAACCCCGCGCTTTACTTTAAAAGGAGTTTGAATGAGGATTCGTCACTATCCTTCCGCTTTGTTCGCCGCAATTTCTTTGTTATTCACCGTATCCGCCACCACGCTCGCGCAGGAAGCGCAGACAAGTAAGGTCAGTATTTCGAACTTCGGTCAGATGGACGATCGGTTTTTCCGTGGCGGTCAGCCGAAGGAAGAGGATTACAAAGCATTAGCCGCCATCGGGATAACCACCGTAATCGATCTCCGCAATGATCCGAAGGAATTCGCGAAGACAACTGCCGAAGCACTCGGAATGCGTTACATCAATATTCCGATGAGTGACAAACAGTATCCTGCGACCGCGAAGATCGAGGAGTTTCTAAAACTCGTCGAAGATCCTGCGACCGGGAAGTTTTATGTTCACTGTAAAGGGGGGCGTCATCGCACGGGAGTGATGGGCGCGGTTTATCGTTTTAATCATTACGGCTGGGACTACGATCGCGCGTATGCCGAAATGAAGAAGTTCGACTTCTACACTCGCTGGGGACATGGCGACCTGAAGAAGTTTATTCAAGACTACGCCGTCAACCATAACCACGAAAAGGCACAAAAAGCACAAGAGGCACAAAAAGAATAAACAGGAAAGACTTACTCCTTTACTGAATTTCCTTTCTGTGCCTTTTGTGCTTCTTGTGCCTTTTGTGGCTATTGATAGAGATACGAGTAACTCTTCTTCTGGTCCCACTCGATTCCCTCGACGTTTTGACCGTCAAGTGCCAGGAGGTCAGCACTGATTTCGTCGGTGCTGACAGTCGGGCTTACATCCACTGAATAAACAATACTTCCGAGCGATTCCTCCGACGCTTCGCGATCGATTGCCCGCAACTCCTTATCGAATCCGTGTTGCTTGAACACCTGTCGGAGTGCTTTCTGCGTTGCTACAACATTCTTCGTCGTGACTTTCAACTCCATCGAACGAAACACCAACTCAGGCTCTCGCCACTCCAACAGCCACAGTACGATCAAGGAGAACAACGTCAACACAATCGCCAGATCCCAACGTCCAACGCCGGAAGCAAGACCAAGCGCAAGACTGATCAACAGCACCGTGATCTCTTTTGGGTCGCGAATGTTCGTGCGAAACCTGACCAGCGACACTGCCGCAAAAATTCCAAACGCGCGCGCTGCATTGTCACCGACGACGATCATCAACGCTGCGGCGACGATCGCCAACAGGATCTGCGTCTGTGCGACGTAAGGATTTCGCTTTAAGGCAAGAATTCGTTTTCGTGGACGGAACGCTAGCGCCGCACCGAGCAATGCGGCCAGCAGGAAGCGCAGCGAGATTCGGCCCATTGTTTCCGCCCAGGTGGTGCCGAGAGTGTGCGCTTCGGTGTGAGATCCGAACATTCGATCGATGAAGCTATCATCGGCTGTAGCGGCGCGCGTCTCAGATGGGCGCTGCGTGCTCGGTTCACCAAGTATGGCCGCCGCTGGATCGACCTCCGGCCGCGAAGCCGTCGGTTGTGCTGCATCTGGTCTCGTGGCTAGGTCGGGTCGAGAAGGTGTAGTGGTCGTAGTGGGTCGGCTACCACCTCCCAAGTAGTAAGCCACTAGAGCGCTCACCACGACCACACCCGTAAACACCACGATCAGCGTGATGATCTCTTGCTTTCTCTTCGGATTCGCTGACATCGACCTCCTTCGGTTACGCAGTCTCCTTAACGGAGCCTGCCGATCTGCTCAGCCCTTCGAAGGTCGCGCAGCTCATTCGATCTTTCGCGCACCGCTCGCGCGAGCATGTTGATCTGGTCAGGACGATAATTGGCCGCACGGAACGCATCACGCAGTTGCTGATCGCTCAGTTGTGAAAGCCAACCACTCAACCACTGCGCATCGCGGATTGTGATGTCTTTCATCAAGCCGCGATTCTTTCCACCGAAGTGCAAGACAACGCGATCGCCTTTCACTTTGTCGAGAAACTTAGCCCCTGTGTATTTCTGGGGATTGTTGCGGCTGCGCGTCAGTCGCCAGAACAACGGTGTCGTACTCGCATGACCAAACGTGGCGCCGAGATCGCTGATGACGTAGCGGAGTTCGCCGTTCGTTTGAATGATTTCGTTGTTTGAATCTTTCAAGTCCCAGTTGTTGATCATCGCCATCATGATCTTCAGACCCTGGTACTCGGGTGTGCCGACGAACGGATTTCGCTTCCATTTCCACTCGCCAACGCGGTCCCACGATTCCGGACGGGCCTCGAACCGGACGTTGTTGAATGTTCCTTTTCCGGGAATCGTCACGCGCGGGACGAGATAGTTAACTTCTGTTAAGTAGCCGACTCCCCACAACAATCTGATCGCCGAAGTTTCTGATTGTGCCTCCTTGCCTATCTTCGCTACCCACTCGCGACCGGAAGCATCGCGGATGAGATACTTCTTTGAGTAACCACCCTTTTCCTCTTTTATAAAAGTGATGCGACGCAGATCGGGACGCATGCTCGCGCCACCTGGTCCAAGAAACAGATCGCGTGACGAGATGTTAGACGGGCGCTCCCACATAACGGCTGTGCCACTTGGAGCTTGCTTCGTTTTCTTCTGCTTCTGTTTCGCGACGACGCCGACGTCCACCGACGAAAGGCACAGAATAATGGCCAGTAGGATCACACTTCGAAACTTTGATGCACGCATAGAATTCTCCAAGCCGGAGCTTTACGCACGCGGCGAAGAGGGGGATGGTTGTAGGGGAACAGCTTAAGAGGGAATATTAATTCCCACCGATTGGTCGTCCCATGAAATAGTTCTGACTGTTAAATGGCTCAGCGCCATTTACGATAGGACGATAATTTCCGTCGGGCGTTAGTTCACGGGCTTTCGTGTTGTCGCTCCAATAGGCGTCAAGCAACACGTCGCGCAGGTAGCGTTTGGCGTCGGGCTCGGTTACCGGCGCAACCACCTCGATGCGGTGTTTCAGGTTTCGCGACATCCAATCGGCACTGCCGATGAAGACCTCGTCGTCGCCGCCGTTCGCAAACCAGAAGACGCGGCTGTGCTCGAGAAAACGTCCGACCACGCTTCGCACGCGAATGTTTTCAGACAATCCCGGAATGCCTGGACGCAGCATACAAATGCCTCGCACGATGAGATCGATCTGCACGCCTGCTTGCGACACTTCGTACAACTTCTGGACGATCTGCAAATCCGCCAGCCGGTTCAGCTTGGCGATGATGTGCGCCGGTCTGCCACGTCGCTTGTGTTCGATCTCGCGATCGAAAAGCGCGTTGAGTTGTTCTCGTAATGCCACCGGAGCGACCATCAGTTTCCGATAGTCTTTCTGGTTCGAAAACCCGGTCAGGTAGTGGAACAATTCAGTCGCATCTCGACCGATCTGGTCGTCGACTGTAAACATTCCAAGGTCGGTGTACGTGCACGACGTCGTCGGGTTGTAGTTACCGGATGCGATATGCACGTAGCGCTTGAGCGCGTCGCCTTCGCGACGAACGACGAGGGTCAATTTTCCGTGCGTCTTCAGACCGATTACGCCGTAGACGACGTGAACGCCGGCCCACTCGAGTTTCCTGGCCCACTCGATGTTGTGCTCCTCGTCGAAACGCGCTTTCAGTTCGATCAGCGCCGTTACCTGCTTGCCTGCTTCAGCGGCGCGAATCAATGCTGGTGGAATTGGAGAGTCTGGACCGGTTCGGTAAAGACAGATCTTGATCGCGACGACGTCCTCGTCTTCGACGGCTTGATTAATGAAGCCGGTTACGCAGTCGTACGAATCGTACGGATGGTGCAAAAGCCGATCCCGTTCCTTGATTGCGTCAAAGATCGTGGGATGCGACTCGAACCACTGGGGCGTCGATGCGCTGAAAGGTTCGTCTTTCAGATCGGGACGGTTCGCGTCGTAAAGCGTCATCAGATCCTGAACGTTCAATGGTCCGTCGAACACGTAAACGTCCTGTGGTTCAAGATCGAGAGACTCCATCAGGTACTCGATCATCTCCTTTGGCATACTCGGCGAGATTTCCAGCCGGACCGGCGATCCAAACTTTCGCCGCCGCAACTCTTCCTGGATCATGCTGAGCAGATCTTCGGCTTCTTCTTCACGAATCTCGATATCGGCGTCGCGCGTCACGCGGAAGCGATGACAACTGCCCGGATACATCCCCGGAAACAGCTCGGCGATGTTTGCTTCGATGATCTCGTCGAGAAGCACAAACCGAAAACCTGAAGCGCCAATCGGTACCAGCCTCGGCACGCTTGACGGGACCTTGATCCGCACGAACCGCGACTTCAACGTCTTACCACGGCCGAGCAGCTTCATCTCTTTTGGCGCCTCGACCATCAAGCCAATGTTTATGCTGAGCGGCGAGATATATGGAAACGGGTGACTCGGATCCACCGCAAGCGGTGTCAGAATCGGAAAGACTTTCTCCATGAAGTAGTCTTTCAGGTTCTCTTGCTCGTGTTGTGACAGCGAATCATATGAAACGAGCTGAACGCCGGCTGCGTTCAACTGCGGCAGAATCTCTTCGCGTAAAACGCGCGCCTGCTCGGCGACGAGCTTCACGGCCTGCTGGCGTATCTGACCCAATTGTTCGGCGGGCGACGTTCCATCTGCCGAAACGTCAGTGATGCCTTGCTCCAGTTCTTCCTTGAGACCAGAAACGCGGATCATGAAAAACTCGTCAAGGTTCGACGAGAAGATCGACACGAACTTCAACCGTTCCAGCAACGGATTGCTGGGGTCGAGTGCTTCTTCCAAAACTCGCGCGTGAAACGCGAGCAGGCTGAGTTCGCGATTAAAGAATAATTGCGATTTCGAGGGCGTGATGGCGACTTCTACTGCTTTAGGGAATTCATGAAGGCGCGCTTCTCTTTTAACGACTGTTGACATAGTTTTCCTGAAAATGTTCTGTCGATATTTTTGAGAGAGCCACTAAAAATCCTTCCTCGTCGAGGAGAGTGGCAAGTACTGTTCCAATCCGGGAGTACGAGGTTGTTAGTTGGTTAAAAGTTGCTCTATTCGGCCCTTGCCATTCTGTTACGAAACCGACTCGAACCAGTTCCTGTATGCAATTAATACTCGTACCGGTTACGAAATTTATGCAACGAGGTGACGGGCATGGGCGTTAAGCATTTACGTCCGTAAACCGTCAAGTCGCCTCGGACGTCGGAGATTGTTGCGAGAGCGCGCAACCTTCACCTTCAGGACTAGCATCTTGGACGTGACGACCGAGGCGACTTGGTGGAAAAAGTTACCGATTGAGCGTTGTCTGATTAGTAGGGCGTTTGTTTGACACCCTAAAAAACCGTGTGGTAACCTCCAGTGTGATTTTGGCTCCTGGGTTGAGGCAGCAGTATCCAAATCATTGAGGAGCCATTAGATACCGCACCTGAAAAAGTGAATGCACCGTGTGATGGTCCTTCCCGGAGAGTCACACGCGTATTCGCATTTCTATCTTTTGAAGGAGTAGACAATTTGATGTCAGCGAGCTTCCCTCGTTTGATGGCCCGTGTGGTCCTACTAACGGCGCTCGTCGCTTGCGCGGCCAGCAGTTACGCACAAATCCCCGCCGCATCCTCGGCACGTGCAATTCCAACTGAAGTTGAACAGTCAGAAGTGCGCATTCAGCAGGTGATAGCGCGCGCGGAGGATCATTTCCGCAAAGGCAAGCTGAACCTCGAGGACAGCAAGCGCGAACAAGCGCGGCAAGAGTTTGATAAAGCAGTCGACTCCATTTTGGAGTCGGGCTACGACGTAAGAGCAAGTCAAAAACTGCAAACTTACTATCTCGAACTTGTCGAGCGCATCTATCGCGAGGAAGTACCGTTGCAGCAACCAATCGCCGCGCCAAACACCGCGACGATGCAACTGGTGGCACACAACACGCAGACGCAGGATCAGTCGAAGACTCCGGCTCCATCGCAGGTTGGGTTTCGCGATCAGAAGTTTGAGCCGTCGCCACTCGATGAGTTAAGCAAGCTCGTTCTCAATCCTGACGAAACTACCTTCTCAACTAAAGACGCTGAAGATCTTGAAACCGCTAAGAAGAACGTCAACTTCGCTTTCACACTGAATCCGCTAATCCAGGGCTACATCAATTACTACCAGGGCCGCGGTCGAACGACTATGGAAAGCGGTCTGCGTAAGTCCGGGCAGTTCATGAGGCTCGCGCGCAAGATCTACGCTGAAGAAGGTATTCCGCTGGATATCACGTGGCTGGGCCAGGTTGAGAGCGCGTGGAAAGTTAGAGCTGTTTCGTGGGCGTCAGCTTCCGGTCTCTGGCAGTTTATTCCGAGCACCGGTCGTCGCTATGGTTTGCGCCAGAACGCGTACATTGACGAGCGCAACAGTATCGAACAAGCGACCCGCGCGTCGGCCAAGTATCTGAAATTCCTTGCCTCTCGTTACAACGGCAACTGGGAACTGGCGATGGCCGCCTACAACACGGGCGAAGGCAACATCGATCGCGCGATCTCGCGTGCCGGCAGTGCCAACTTCTGGATGATCTATCCGTATATCGCTCAGGAAACTCGCAACTACGTGCCAAATATTTTGGCCGTTATTCTGATCGCCAAGAATCCTGAGAAGTATGGATTCAAGGGTATCAAGCCTGATAATCCGTGGTCGTACGACGTGGTTCGTGTTCCGTCCGCGACCAGTTTGCAATTGATCGCTGACGCGACCGACAGCAGTGTCGAACACATCCGTTCGCTCAATCCGGAATTGAAACGCGACATCACGCCGCGGGGCGACGTTTACGATGTGCGCGTTCCGGCGGGACGTTCGAAACAGTTTGTAGCAGTGCTTCAACGAATTGTTCCGGAGCGACGCGAAACCGCGCGTGTGATTTCTGTTGCGCCAGGTGAAGACCTGCAAAGCGTGGCGAACCGGACGGGCATCAACGTCGCTCAACTGCAGGCGATGAACAGCGGTGTCGATATGAAGACGGCCACCAAACTCGTCGTTCCGAGCAGCAACGTCAGACTCACCAAGTGGGTGAGAGCGACCGGTAAACCAGGTGAGGCTCTTGCGCCTACCGCCGGTGTCCAGAAAGTTCGCGCTCGTAAAGGTGACACGATTGCGCGTATCGCCGCGGGTCGCAACCTCGATCCGAATGATGTCGCTCGGTTGAATGGTATTCCGGTTGACGCCGAACTCAAGGCGGGCCAGGAAATCAAGATTCCGTCAACCTCGGATGCACCGTCGCGCCGTCGTTAAGAATTTCGTAATTCGTTAAAAATTCGTGTTCCTCACTTTAACTCTTAGGAGCTTCCTCACATGCTCTATCGAACTCTCTCTGCCGCAGTCTATGGAATCGACGCCGACCTCGTAGACATCGAAGTCGATCTGGCTGCCACTCGTGGCGAAGGCGATCCGGTTTCATCGGTTACGATCGTTGGTCTTCCGGATGCTGCTGTGCGCGAGTCGCGCGAACGCATTCGCGCCGCGATTCAAAACTGCGGTTACTTGTTTCCGCTTCAAAAAACGACGATCAATCTCGCACCTGCTGATGTTCGCAAGGAAGGTGCGAGTTTCGATCTGCCAATAGCCTTGAGCATTCTCGGCGCGAACGGCGATCTCGCCGACGCGCACAACCTCATTCATCTTCTGTGCGTCGGTGAGCTATCGCTGGATGGTCGCGTGCGAGCGATCAAAGGCGCATTGCCGATCGCGATTCTCGCTCGCGAAGCTTCAATCCGTCACCTGATCTTGCCGGAAGAGAATGCGAAGGAAGCAGCTGTCGTTTCGGGAATTAGCGTTTATCCAGTCTCGGATCTGCGCAGTGCGGTGAATCTCGTGGCGGATCTACGTTCCGATCATCCACCGGCACCGTTGTGTGTGGATCCGGCGGAAATCCTCGCCCGGCCCGAACGTTACAGCGTTGATTTCAAAGAGGTGCGGGGGCAGGTCTCAGCGAAACGAGCGCTGGAGATAGCCAGTGCGGGTGCGCACAATATTCTGCTCATTGGTCCGCCGGGTTCGGGCAAGACGATGCTCGCGAAGCGACTCGCGACGATCATGCCGCCGCTCGAGTTCGACGCCGCGCTGGAGTTAACGAAGATTCATTCAGTCGCTGGTCTCACCGGACGCGCGGGACTCGTTACTGAGCGTCCGTTTCGTTCTCCGCACCACACGATTAGCGATGCGGGTTTGATTGGCGGTGGCAGCGTGCCGCGACCGGGAGAGGTGTCGCTCGCTCATCAGGGCGTCCTCTTTCTCGACGAGTTACCGGAATTCGATCGCACTGTTTTGGAAGTGCTACGGCAGCCGCTCGAAGATCAGCGAGTGACGATCAGCCGTGCGGCGATGTCGTTGACGTTTCCGGCGTCGTTCATGCTTGCTGCGGCAATGAACCCCTGTCCTTGCGGCTTTTGGAATGATCCGACCCGCGAGTGTCGCTGTTCCCCATTACAGATCCAGCGTTACGTCGGTCGGATATCCGGACCGTTGCTCGATCGCATCGACATTCACATCGATGTTCCGGCTGTGAAGTTTCGCGAGCTCACTGGCGATGATTCGTCTGAGACTGACAGCTCGACCGTGATTCGCAATCGCGTTATACAAGCCCGCCAGCGACAACTACGTCGCTTCGAAGGCGATAAGATCTTCTCGAATGCGGCCATGACTCCCCGCATGATTCGCACCTACTGCCAGATCGACTCGGCGAGTGAACGCATGCTCGAGAGCGCGATGACTCGTCTCGGCCTCTCAGCCCGCGCCTACGATCGTATTTTGAAAGTGAGTCGCACCATCGCCGATCTCGAAGGCAGCGAGAAAATCAACTCAACCCACGTCTCCGAAGCGGTCGGCTACCGCTCTCTGGACCGCACTTACTGGACGTGAATCCATTTGTTCTGGAGCCGGTGTGGACAGAAACACCGCGTTAACCGTATTCTGCAACCCAGCCGTAAAATCAGCGGATTCGGCTGAGGGAAATCACTAATTTTAGCAGTCGGGCAAGGCAACGACGCGCTCGAAGCGCCGCATCACAGCCGCGTTTGAGGGTACTGGACCTGATACCGCATCCCCACGCGGGTGGTTCGAAGGAAAAGTGCCGCTCCCTTGAAACTGGCGAATGGCGTGACAATTCGTGCCGCACAAGCCGGAAGTTGTGAGATTTCTTCCAGCTTGCCCGAGCAAACGAGCACGTGACCGCAGCCGAACCCGAGACATCGCAGACGACAGACTATGAACTGGGGCAGAAGGCCGCTCAAGGCGATATGGCAGCCTTCGAGCAGCTTTACCAGCGCCATAATCGTCGCGTCTACTCGCTGTGTCTGCGAATGACTGGTAATGTCTCGGAGGCTGAAGACCTCGCTCAAGAGGTCTTCATACAGCTCTTTCGAAAAATCGGTAGTTTTCGGGGCGAATCCGCTTTTACGACCTGGCTTCACCGCCTGACTGTCAACCAGGTGCTCATGCACTTCCGCAAACGCGGCGTGCGCATGGAACAGACTACGGAGGACGGTGAAACTCCGATTCAGATAGTAAAAGGGACTGAAAACCCGAATTCAATGCCGGTGGTGGACCGGATTGCACTCGACAAGGCGATTGCTCAACTGCCGCCCGGTTACCGGACGGTCTTTACCCTCCACGATATCGAGGGGCACGAGCATGAGGAAATCGCCAGAATGCTTGGGTGTTCGGTTGGTACGTCCAAGTCGCAATTACACAAGGCCAGGATGAAATTGCGCGGACTTCTCAGGCAACAGAAGGAGGCCGAATAGCCTCGAAGGTAGCAGCCAATGGTTTTCCATTACCGAAAACCCGGGCTTAACGCAGGTCTTCCCTTGATTGATAACAGCCGTAAGGTTCTGTCGAAAACAGTCGGATTCAGTTTGTGTGTGCGGTAGTGCGGCAGGACGAAGGTGGTAAGCAATGAACTGCGAGACGTGTCAGGAACTCATCCACGATCTAATCGACGGCAGCATTAGCCGCAGCGATGAGTCCATTCTTAATACGCATCTTAATGATTGTTTGGATTGCACGAGCGTGCGCCAGGACCTGACGTCGATCATCGGCTTTTGCCGTACGCGTCGTGGTGAGTATGAAGCGCCGCCAAACGAACACGCGTTGTGGCTTCGTATTCGAAATGTGATCGAAGCGGAGATGGGCGGTCGAACCGTTGCGCAGACCGAACGACGACCATCGTTCCTAGGCCGGTTAATGGGCCACAGTTGGGAACTTTCCTTGCCGCAGTTGACGGCCGCGGCCGTGGCGATCGTTTTGTTAGTTTCGTTGACGACTGTCGTCGGCTTGCGCCGCTGGCAAACAGCCGTACCAGTCGCGACTGCAGGTGTAGTTAACACCTCTGCGGATCTGAATGATCGCTTTGCGCAAAGACAGCAGGCCATCAGCTATTGGAATCAGCGAGTTGAATTAAACAAGACGCGCTGGAGCGCGGAAATGCGTGAAGTATTCGATCGCAACATGCGTGTCATCGAACAGACCGTTGCCACTTCGCTGGAAGAGCTTAAGAAGAATCCCCACGACGAGATTTCCGAACAGATGCTGAACGAGTCGCTGAACGACAAGCTCGCGCTGCTGAAAGAGTTTTCCGATCTGTGATGCAGGTGCCGACGAGAGTATCGCGCGCGCGCGCTGTTTTTGAGAGTAGCCCCACACCGATGAAATTTGGATTCTTAACTTGGCCCCCAATTGGCGCAGGAGTTCGCACCGGACTGTTGGCCGGTGGCCTTGTTTTCGCACTTCTCGTTTTTGCCGCATTCGAAACTGTCAACGCTCAACAAAAGATCAATAAGCGTTATCCGGGCGGGAAGAATGTGCGCGTCGAGTTGCGCAACATCTCCGGCACCATCGTCGTCGAGTCGTGGAACAAGGATGAGATTCGACTCACTGCCACGATCGAATCGAAGAACGCTCAGGTAGTTCCGAAGCAGGTGAATGACTGTCTGATGATCGACGTAGTGAGTGACAACCGTGGACGTACCGACATCGGCGATATCAATTTCAAACTAACAGTTCCCGTCAGTTCCTCTGTCGATCTCGAAACGCGTAGCGGAAACATCAACGTCTCGAACATCAGAAGCGGTCTTGTTCGCGCTTACGTTTCGTCAGAAGGCGACATCGAACTATCTAACATCAGTGCCACGCAGGTCATCGCCAAAAACGTCACCGGCGATATCTTTTTCGACGGCGAGTTTTCAAGCGGAGGGACCTACGAGTTCAAATCAAACAAGGGAAACATCACGATTCGCATTCCCGGAAACTCCGCGTTTCGTTTAGTGGCGTCGTCCCCAGCCAGAAGGATCGCGTTGAATGATTTCTGGAACAACAATTTTAAGAACCAGGATGGTCGCAAAATGGTCGGCGACGTCGGAGATGGACGTTCGTCGGTGTCGGTGATGAATTTCAGCGGCCAGATCACTTTTATGCGAAGGTAATTCTTCGCAATTCGTAATGGCAATCATGAATGGGGACGTTGCGATTTTCGCAGCGTCCTTTTTTTCTTTGCGTTACTATAGGGCCATGCAACTATTCCTCGTTATTTCTTTGTTTGTTGTGTTACTAGCGCCGCCGTTTGTGGTGGTCTCGCAACAGAACAAAACGGCGGAGTCGTTACCCACCAACCTGCTGAAGCGCACCACCACTCGTCGTGAAACCCGTCGCTTTGCTTTCGGCGGCACAGTCACCGTGATAGGCGCGCCGCGTGGTGCAGTCACTATCGAAGGATGGCAGCGCAACGAAGTCGAACTTGTCGCAAACATCGAATTGAACGCTCCGACCGAAGCAGACCTGGACCAGCTTGCAAACGTCAACGGTTTCGTCTTCGACGAAGACTTGAATCATCTCAGCGTGCTGACGACTGGAACTCACGATCGCACATACATGAAGAAGGTCGCAAAGAACTTTCCGAAGAAGCTCCTCAATTTGCCATGGAAAATTGATTTCAAGTTGCGCGTGCCGATAAACACGGATCTCGAAATCAATGCCGGGTATGGACCAGTAAAAGTTACGGCGGTTGAAGGCGCCTTGCGTATCAGTGCGACGGAAAGCGAAACGGCGTTGACGTTAACCGGCGGGCTTGTTTCCACGACGGTTACGGCAGGTGTGGTGACGCTGACAGTTCCGGCGCGGAGTTGGCGAGGAGGAGGCGCCGACATCCGGCTCGCGACGGGAACTATAAATGTCGATCTGCCGCCGGGATTCAATGGCGACATTGATGCCGAAATTCTACGCACTGGGAAGATAGTAAATACTCACGAGGGACTCGCGTCGCGCGAGAAACCAGGTATTACCGAGCGGGCGGTGCGTGCGCGCGCGGGCGCCGGCGGAGCGTCCTTCAAGTTCACAGTCGGCGATGGCACCGTGAATATTCGCAAAGCTACGCAGTAAAACATCTCGATTGTAGTCTGGCTCTTCTATCCGTGGTTTAATAAGCACCCGCACATGAGCATAAAAAGCGACAAGTGGATCCGCACGATGGCCGTGGAGTACGGCATGATCGACCCGTACGAGCCCGGCCAGGTCAAGGAAGTTGATGGCAAACGAATCGTTTCCTACGGCACGTCCAGCTATGGTTACGACATTCGCTGCGCCGACGAATTTAAACTCTTCACCAACATCAACAGCACGATCGTCGATCCGAAAGAATTCGACGCCAAGAATTTCGTCGAACACAAAGGCGACTCAGTCATAATTCCGCCGAACAGTTTCGCCCTCGCGCGCACTGTCGAATACTTCCGAATCCCACGCAACGTTCTGACGATCTGTCTCGGCAAGAGCACGTATGCGCGCTGCGGGATTCTGGTAAACGTCACCCCATTCGAGCCGGAATGGGAAGGCTACGTCACGCTCGAGTTCTCCAACACCACACCACTACCGGCGAAGATCTACGCGAACGAAGGCGTCGCGCAGGTTGTATTTTTCGAATCAGACGAAGTCTGCGAAACCTCTTATAAAGATCGCGGCGGCAAGTACCAGGGCCAACGCGGCGTCACGCTTCCGAAGATGTAGATCGTAATGCCGACCACACTGGACGTCCTTCGATTCAAACAACTCGATTCGAGAGCGGTGCTGCCGAGGCGTGGGAGTGCGCTGGCGGCGGGGTTGGATATTTGTTCGATTGAAGATGTTGAGCTTCAACCGAAGCAGCGCGCGACGGTGCGCACGGGATTGGCGGTCGCGATTCCGCCCGGATTCTATGGACGCGTTGCGCCACGATCCGGACTTGCGGCGAAGAATGGTTTAGACGTGCTAGCGGGAGTAATCGATTCCGATTATCGCGGCGAGATTTGTTGCGTGCTCTACAACACTGGCGATGAATCCATAACGTTGCCGGCCGGAGGTAAGATCTGCCAGCTAGTGGTCGAGCAGATCATTACGCCGGAAGCTGCGTGGGTCAACGACTTAGATGAGACGGCTCGTGGGGCCGGCGGATTTGGTTCCACGGGTTAAACGGAATTTACACCAACCCATACATCCCCTTACTTAAACCGTACGAAATTCCTCCACGACCCCGCGAATTCTCAAGAAATCGTGCCTATGGGATATTCCTCCAGCCTTTGGCACGCCTGTTGAAGGATCCTCTTTGGAGCGAAGGAGGAAGAAGAGATGAAAACCATAGGAACAACCGCTTTTAAGGCATTTTTGGTGATGCTGGTACTCGCCGGCACCACCTCAATTGGCATGGCCCAATTTGCCAACGAAGCAAGCATTCGAGCTACCATTCGCCGCATTCAAACACGCACCGACAATCTTCAACGCGCAATTCAGAACGCGTCCGACCGCGGTAACTATCGCGCTGATGATCTAAATCGACTCGTGCTCGACTTTGAAGGTGCGGTGAACCAACTAGATCGCCGGCTTGGTTCGCGCCGCGGAGCTTCGGCAGATGCTCGCGTCGTGTTGGACCGTGCGGCGTTGATCGACAGTTTTCTGGTTAACAACCGCGTCGGCGGCGGTTCGCAACGTGAATGGCAATCGTTGCGTGCTGACGTCGAACAACTCGCGA
>DASRPN010000147.1:0-40061 GCA_035646355.1 Pyrinomonadaceae bacterium
TGCTGGTGGCGCACCGGCCACAACTCTGAATGCGGGCACCAGCACGTTCAACTTCAACGGCACCGCCGCGCAGAGCATTACCAACGGCACCGCGATTACGTTCTTCAATCTGACGGATTCAAACATCACGCAGCCGCTCACGCTCAACAACAGTCTTGCAGTTAATGGAACTCTCAACGTCAACGGTCCAAACGCGATCCTTTCGCCGGTGGCCGCAGCAGTGATTAGCGGCACTGGAACACTGACCGGCACGGGCACCGCGCGCGTTTCGCGCATTGCCGCTACGCCTGATTTCTTGTCGCAATACACGATTACTAATAAGACGCTGACTAACCTGACAATTGATTACAGTGGCGCAGGCAATCAGACAGTTAACAACGCGCCCGCATACAGTCACCTCCGAATCTCGGGTTCAGGCACCAAGACTCTGCAAGGCGCAACTTCGATTACGGGCGACTTGACGCTTGCCGCTGCGGTCCTCGACGTTAGCGCGAGCAACTTCGCATTTAACGTAGGCCGTAACTGGACCAATAACGTGGGTAATGCAGGATTCGTGCCGCGTAGCGGTACGGTCACTTTCAATGGAACGGGAGTAGTTCAAGCTCTGACTGGCAACACGACCTTCTTCAACCTCGACCTGAATAACACTACCAGTCTGACTAACTTCGCCAGCACAACGACCACAATTCAAAATAACTTCATCACTACCTCCGGCACGATGCAGGGCGGTACTTCGACGATCATATTTACTGGCGCCGCCGGTTCTATTAGCGGAGCCGCTGCCAAGCAGTTCAACAATATCCAGATCAACGCAGGCGCCGCAATTTCGAATGCAACCGGCGGCAACACGACGATCCTGAACGACTATCTGAACAACGGAACGTTCACCCAAGCTGCCGGATTGGTCACCACGTTTACGAACGGCGCCGACGGAATTCACTCACTAACGGGTAGCGGTACGAGCACGTTCGGCAATTTCACTGTAAATGGTGGAAACACTGTTAATGCAGCTCACAATTTCAACATTGTGGGTGCGGCTTTCACGGCAAACGGGGCTTTCAATGCCACCGCTGGCACAGGAGCCTTTACGGGAGGCGTGCCGCAGTCAATCATCGGCGACGGTACGAAGAGTTTCAGTGGCCTGACAATCGCCAATGCGGCTGGGGTTACATTGGCCAACGGAATCCTGGCGGCTGATGCCGTCGTCACTGGACTATTGACGCTCACAACGGATTTCGCAGTCGCTGGCGGAGCAATTCTCCAGCAAAGCGGCACGTCAGCCGGCGCGGCCGACGTGCTGGGGACCGTTCGACGCGCAGACCTCGGCGTTATCGCAAGGTCCTTCGGTAATGTTAATAATGAGGTAACAATCAATTCAGGAACGCCGCCCACTCAACTGGATTTCAATTTGGTGAAGGCCACACCCACCGGGTTCCCGGCTGGAGTAAAGGTAGTTCCGCGAACTTATACGTTGTCGCCTAGCGGCGGGGCAGGAATTTCAGCGACTCTCAGATTGCGTTACATCGACCCTGCCGAGCTTTCCGGTCCAGGTATTACCGAATCACGATTGGTCTTGTGGAAGGACACCACCGGCAGCGATAACTGGGTGGCACAAGGCGGGACCGTCGATGCGGTAAACAATCATGTCACCCTTACCGGCATCAGCTCGTTCTCCGAATGGGCCATCGCCGAAGCTGCTGATCTGACGCTGAGCAAAGCTAACAACGTTAGCGGCAGTGCTGTTGTGGGCCAGTCGTGGAACTGGACGCTAACCGCAACTAACACGGGTTCGCCGGCGACGTTCACAGCCGGTCAAACGATCATCAGCGACAATCTGCCGAACAGCAATATCACTTACGGCACGCCGACTGTTCAAAACGCGACGAACATCACGAGCAGTGCAAACATTAGCTGCGCTATCGTAGGTAACGATTTGACCTGTAGTGCCAGCGGCGGAAGTGTCACCTTCGATTCACACATCGGCGCCAGCAATTTTGTGGTTGTCTTCAGCGCGACGCCGCAGGGCGCAGGCTCCTATCAGAATCCGCGTACCGGCGGCGGTATCGCGCAAATCGATCCCAACAACGTCATCGCTGAAAGCAATGAGACCAACAACTCGCCGGCCGCTAACACGGTAACAGTTGGTAAAGCAGACACGACCACTACGATCACAGCCGACAACCCGGATCCATCCGGGGTAGGGCAACCGGTGACCGTGCTGTGGACCGTTGCTGTAACCCCGCCGGGAGCACTCGGTGCGCCGCTTACGGGCAATGTCACCGTCAGCGACGGAACAGATTCTTGCATCGCCGATGTTTCTGCCGGTCAGTGTGATATCACGTTCACCTCTGCCGGTGCGAAGAGCATTACCGCCACGTACGCGGGTGACAGCAATTACAACGGCAGCGCTTCCACGCCGGCCACGCCGCACACTGTAAACACGGCCGATACCACGACAACGATTACGGCGGACAATCCAGATCCGTCTACGCCAGGACAATCCGTAACTGTTGAATGGACGGTAACGGTCAATTCCCCCGGCAGCGGAACGCCGACGGGCAATGTCACCGTAACGGTCAGTGGCGGCGCGGAGACTTGCAACGCGCCGGTAGCAACCGGTCAGTGTTCCCTCGTTCTGAACACCAACGGCATTCGCACCATCACGGCGACTTATGCAGGTGACACAAACTTCAACACGAGTTCCGATACTGAGGAACACACGGTTTGCGGAGATAGTGTGGTCACGACAACCGCCGACAGCGGCCCGGGCAGCTTGCGGCAAATCATTGCTGATGCCTGCGATAACTCAAGCATTACTTTCGATCTACCCGGTGATGGTCCGCACACGATCACGTTGACGACTGGCGAACTGGTGATAGCCAAGAATCTGGTTATCAACAACGACAGTGGTGAAGCGATCACAATTAGCGGTAACAACGCCAGTCGTATGTTCAATATCAACACGGGAATGACGGTCGCTATTCTTGATCTCACGTTAACGAATGGCAGATCTGCTGACGGCGCCGATGGTGGCGCTGGAGTCGGCGGATTCGGTGAGGACGGTGGCGCCATTTTCAATAACGGCACGCTCACGCTGACTCGCGTCAATGTGACGAACAGTCGTTCAGGCGACGGCGGAGATTCCACTTCAATTCCGGGCGAAGCCGGAAAGGGTGGAGGAATCTACACAACCGGCTCGCTAATGATGATCGATTGCGAAGTGAGCGGCAACGTTGCCGGCAATGGCGGCAGCGGCGGCAGTAATCCCGGTGGCGGTGGCGACGGTGGCGGCATCTTCGTATTCACCGGCACGGCTGCCTTAACCGGCGTCACTTTAGACAACAATACGGCGGGTGATGGCGCCGGAGGTTCGGGCGGTGGCCTCTTTGTCCGGTTCACCACCACAGTCACTATCATAGCGAGTGAGATTACTAACAACGACTCCGGCGGCAACACGGGAGCCGAGGGATTTGGTGGCGGTGTTTTCAACAATGGAGTCCTAACGGTAGTTAGCAGCACGATTAGTAATAACAGTACGGACGGGTTCGGTGGCGGCATCATTAATCAGGGCACCGGCAACCTTACCCTCGTAAACAGCACCATCAGTGGCAATCACTCCGCATTAGGTAGTCACGGTTTACTTAACGACAGTGGCACGACGATGCTGCTTTCAAACTGCACCATTACGAACAACTCGCCCTCATCTGGCACCGGGTTTGGAGTCGTAACCAATGGTGGTCCAGCTCAGGTAGGAAACACAATCATTGCCGGTAATGGTGGTGCGAGTGGTTCCGACCTAAGCGGCGCCTTCACTTCCCTGGGCAACAACCTAATCGGGAAGTCAGATGGGACCAACGGATTCAGCAACGGCGTCAACGGCGAGATCGTCGGTACTATCGGCTCGCCCATCAACGCACTGCTTGGGGCGTTGGCCAACAATGGTGGTCCAACCCAAACCCACGCGCTGCTGCCAGGCAGTCCCGCAATCGAGGCCGGCAACAATGCAATAGTGTCTGCCGACACGCAGGACCTGGATGGCGACACGAATGTTGCTGAGCCGATTCCGTTCGATCAGCGCGGCACCGGTTTCCCGCGTATTCTCGATTCCGCGGATGCCAATCTTACGCAGACAATCGACATCGGCGCGTTTGAGTTGCACCCGTCGATTCAGGATATTCTCAACCAGTCAACCAACGAAAACACCGTCGCGAATGTTGGTTTCAACATCGGTGACGATACCGGCTCGCTGATCGCTTCGGTCACGGCCACGTCGTCGAATACGACGCTCGTGCCGAATGCCAATCTGGTCATAACCGGATCGGGTGGTTCGCGTAACCTGCAAGTCTCGCCGGCTACTAATCAAACCGGCATCACCACGATCACCGTCACCGTGACGGCCACCAACGGTCGAACAGCAGTAGACACATTCGACCTGACGGTTAACGCCGTGACTGACGCGCCGGTGGCCAATAACGATTCCTACTCGACGGACGAAGACACCCCGCTGGTTGTCAACGCTGCCAGCGGCGTACTGTCCAACGATACTGACGTTGATACGCCGCTCGCGTCGCTTACGGCAATTCTGGTAAGTGGACCAGCGAACGCGTTGTCGTTCACACTCAACGCGGACGGCTCGTTCAACTACACGCCGAGTACGAACTTCAACGGTTCGGACTCATTCACCTACAAGGCGAACGACGGTAGCCTGGACAGCAACGTTGCGACCGTAACGCTCACCGTGAACGCCATTAACGACCCGCCGCTGAATCTCGTGCCGGCGAGCCAGGGTACCGCACAGAACACGCCAATTGTTTTCTCGGCCGCGAACAGTAACCAAATCTCCGTTACGGATCCGGATGCCGGAACCAACAGCATTCAGGTCACGCTCTCAGCCGCGAATGGCACTTTGACACTTAGCGGCACGACGGGCTTGAGCTTTAGCTTCAGCGACGGCAACGGTACTGGGACTGGCGATGGTACGGCGGATACTACAATAACCTTCCGTGGTACTCTCGCCAATATCAACACCGCGCTCAACGGCATGAGCTTTGCACCGACCGTAGACTTCAGTGGTACTGCCAGCGTGACTATCACGTCGAACGACCTCGGTAACACCGGTGCGGGTGGACCACTATCCGACACCGACGTTGTGAACATTCAGGTCGCGACGACCATCAGTATTCAGGATGCGCAGGTAGCTGAACCCTCGGCAGCGTCAGTCAACATGCTGTTCACGGTGACGCTGAGTGCCCCGGCGCCTGCCGGCGGCGCTTCGGTGAACTTCACCACGACGGACGAACCGCCAAGCACCGGCCATGCCGTCGCTGGAGAGGATTACATCACGACGTCAGGTACTGTTAACTTCGCCGTTGGCGAACAGTTCAAGACGATCTCTGTACCCATCCTTGCCGACGGCAACAGCTCCGAACCAAACGAGACGTTCCTCGTCACCCTCTCGAGCCCAGTGAACGCAACTATCGTTGATGGTTCTGCCACTGGCACGATCCTGGTAGCAGAACAATCGGGCGCGATCCTGATCAGCGAGTTGCGCACGAGTGGACCAGCGGGTGATGGTGACGATTTTATTGAGATTTATAATAACAGTGCTTCGTCGCACACCGTCGCGGCGTCCGATAGTTCGTCCGGTTACGGCTTGTTCAAGATCGGGTCCAGTTGCGGAGTCGCGCCGGTACTCATAGGCGTGATTCCAAACGGCACGGTGATTCCAGGGCGTGGCCATTTCCTGTTTGCCGGCTCGGCTTACAGCCTCACGGCGTACGGCGCCTCAGATCAAACTATGAGCTCGGACATCGAGAACGATAGGAACGTGGGTATATTCAGTACCTCAAACCTGGCGGCTCTCTCAAGCGCGAACCGTCTCGATGCTGTGGGCTTCGGTGCCAATTCTGGAGGCAACTGCGACTTGCTGCGTGAAGGCGCAACCTTAACCCCGATGGTTGGCAGCGTCGTCGAGTACAGCTTCTTCCGTGATGAGTGCGGCAAGAAGGGTAACCCGGCACAGTTCGGTGGGTGTCCGACGGGCGGCTTCGTGAAGGATTCGAACAACAACAACAACGACTTTATCTTTGCCGACACCCAGGCCACGATGACCCCGGCGGGCCAGCGCTTAGGAGCACCAAGTCCTCAGAACCTGGGTTCTCCGCGCTTGAACCTGTCTATTCCTGCGGTGCTGCTCGATAACACCATTGCAGCGGTCGCTCCACCAAACCGTTTCCGTGACACGGGCGCTACAGGGCCCAATGCGGCAAATGGTACGATGTCGATAAGACGACGCTTTGTTAACAACACTGGAGCACCTGTCACGCGATTGCGCTTTCGTATCGTAGATACCAGTTCCTTCCCGGTTTCGATTCCAGTCGCCGACCTCCGAGTGCTGAGTTCATCGGCATTCACGGTGAACGGCGTGCTCGATCCGGCAACGTGTCTTGCATCGAACGGTTCGGCGACCACGCCCTGCACCATCACGGTACAAGGCACGACGCTGGAAACCCCGCCGGCACAACCGCTCGGCGGAGCGCTTAACAGCAGTCTCACTGCAGGAACGATCGTTCTGGCTACGCCACTGGCACCGGGAGCGAGCATCAACCTGCAATTCCTCTTGGGCGTCCAGAGCACTGGATCGTTCAAGTTCTTCTTCAATGTCGAAGCGCTGCCGTAAGTTTTCCGACGGTCCTTCTTAGACCAAACGAGGTCACCAGGGTTTTACTCTGGTGACCTCGTTAAGCACAAAGAGGCACAAAAAGGACAAAAGGCACAAAAGCAAGAACGCAGGACACGAAGTCGTATCTCTTTTTCCTTCCCCTGTCTCTTCTTCCTTTTGTGCTTTTTGTGCTTTTTTGTGCCTCTTGTGGCTAACTGTCACCCGCCTGCGCCCCTACCCACTCTTCCCCGTCTTCGTAAACTTCCTTCTTCCAGATAGGCACGGTGCGCTTCAACTCTTTAATGATCCACTCACACGCTTCAAACGCCGCTTTGCGATGAGGTGCACTTACCGCAATCACGACGCTCGTTTCACCGATTTCCAACCGGCCGGTGCGATGCACGATGCCAACGTGGGCGATCTCAAAACGCTTGTGCGCTTCCCGTCCCAAACGCTGCATCTCTGTCACCGCCATGGGATCATAAGCTTCGTAAACCAGGTACAGCGTCTTTCGTCCGGCGGTCCACTCGCGTGCATAACCATCCAACGTGACTGTCGCACCACATTCGCGCGGAACGACACGCCGCGCTACCTCGCCCACATCGATTGTCTCGGTAGTTAACTCAAAAAAATCGAGTGGACAAACGTAGTCGCAAACAGTCGACTCTGCATTTGCCCCCCCGCTAACAGGGGGAAACACAGCCAGCTCGTCGTTCTCTTTTAATTGCGTGTCTGGCGTGGCGTATTCCTGGTTTACCGCGAAGAGTAGCGACCGTCCGAAACGTTCAAGCTGAGCAAACCTGTCGACGAGATGACGAAACGCGCTGGCGACCGTTGCCGGTGCGTCGATCGAAATGTCGAGCGGATTCGTATCCACAACGTCACGAGCGGCGCCGAAGAACAGAACCCTGATGCTGATGCGCTCGCTCATTCGATCTCGATCTTTCTACCGCTATGCCCGTTGCGCTTTGCGAGCTCGTGCATGCGCGCTCTTTCTTCGTAACTTTTCACCGCCACCGACAACATGCCGCGCAGTCGTTCGAGCCGCATGGACGTCGAGGTTAGCTCCAGCATCTCCTGTTTGACTTCGGCGTCGATCTCCATTGCCGCCGCGACCAGAAACGACAAGCGCTGCGGTTCAGTATCGGAGATGTCGGGCAAGCTGCTGCGCTCGTCGTTGAGCGTGCGGACAGCCTGCGCGATCCGCGTAAACGTTTCGGCAACTTCACGCGCCGGGTTGGCCAGCGACGATTCGTCCTCTTCGTCGTCTTCGAAGTAAGTGACGCGAGCGACGAGATACTGATCCCCGCGTTCGACATACTGCTCGATGCGATAACGAATCACACCGAGGGTAAGAATGTTGGAACGTCCGTCGGGAAATGTTTGCGTTTCAGTCACCTCGGCGACGCAGCCGACGTGTCCCGCCGGGGGCACTTCGAGTTCGGTAGTGCTGGGATCGAAATAAGCAACGCAGAACAGATTGTTTCCTGCTCGGATGTCGGTGAGCATTTGGCGGTAGCGCGGCTCGAAGATGTGCAGCGGGAGAGGCACACCGGGAAACAAGACCACCGGCAACGGAAACACGGGGAGATGGGTGACGCCAAGAACCTTGTCGCTAGCTTCGCTCACGCGCCGGATTGTACCTCAGTGGAACACAGATAAAGAAAAAAGCCCCGGCGATCGTAGTGGGATACGACCTCCGGGGCTCGTCGAGCACACCTTTCAATGAAGTGGGACTTCATCTCTGGTGTTTTACGGACGCTAGGGTGGGACGCGTCCGGGTCTCAAAGAATTTGCGCGAACAGTTCAAGTCGATGCACAGGCATCAATTTGCAAATACTCGCGAGCATGTCCTCGATCGCAAATGGTTTGGCGAAGAAACCGTCGGCGCCGGCGTCGATGCAGGACTTCTGTACTTCGGCGGTGCTGTTTGAACTCATTATCAGCACTTTGGAATGCGACAGGTGGTCCTTGAGGAATTCGAGCAGGCGCATGCCGGCGGAAATGTCTTTCTCGGGCGGCATTTGCAGGTCGAGTATGGAGATGTCCGGTTTGTAAAAGGCGGCGCGTCGCATGGCGGTGGGCAAGTCGTTGGCGGTGACGACGTCGTACTCTTCACACAACGTCCAATAAAGTTGTTGAGTGATTGTTGAATCGTCGTCGACAATTAGAATGCGGCGCTTCATTACTGGGCATCTCCTACTTTCACGGCGGAACGTTGTGCAAGACGTGTACCGAAAATCCGTAAAAGGTTGGAGGCGAGTAACTAAACAAGTTCGAGGATTTGCAAGGCTTGTTACTGTCGCCTGCTGCACACACTTTCAGCGTACTGTGTCTACTCTATAAGACTGATCATTTGTCATTTTCCATTTGTTGTTTCTCATTTGTCATTTTAGAGCCGGTCGCGCCCCGCCCTCCTAAACGACAAATGAAAAATGATGAGAAATGGAAAATGACCAATGGAAAATTATCAGGGTTTATCTGGTTTGGGCTTAGGTGTAGGTTCGGGTTCGGCGGGTGCGTCTTCGTCGATCTCGTCAATGATTTTCAACTCGGCGCCGTACTTCTGATAATTGCGGAAGCGAATGTCGTTGCGGTCCTGAACTACCGACTGTGCCTGGCGACTGGTGATCAAAACCACCGAATGCGTCGGTAGCAGATATTTTCGTTCATTGATCGAAACCCAGTCGTAATCAATCAACGTGGTAGCACCGACGATCGGAAAATCTCCAGGAATCTCCGTCGCGATCTGCTCGAATCGGAGCACGCGGTCCAACTCGCGATCGATCCAGACGCGGCCACGCGAACCGACAATCGCCCGCGCTCCGGCACTGATCAACTGAAGCGTTGAATTCTCCTGCTTAACGACATACTCGTAAATGATTGTGCGTCGATTCTGGATCGTATCTGTGTCGACGATCTTAAACTCCGCCTGCGATTCAGGTTTGAAAAGATTTGCGACCGACGTGACGTACTCGACACCCGTAGAGGTCGCACCGGGCGCATACTTCGAATAGTCGTTACTGTTTCGTACTTCCTCCGGAACCGGCATTCCGTTTAAAGTCAGCAGCCTGTACTCTTCACCGGCATTCGCGCGATAGCCAACGGCGAGCGTGATGTTGTCATGCTGTTTCCACGTGCCTGTGTTTCCGAACGCATAGGACCGCTTAATGATCTGCCTGACGAGAAAGTCAGGCATCGCATTCGCGGCGGCGAGCGTTACATTGCGCGTGCGCTCCAGTAGTTCGCGGCCTTCAGTTTCAGATGGCAGTGCCGAGGCGGTTGGATTCACCCGCCGGCGATCGGCTTCTTCCAACGTGCGGCGCAACATGGAATCGTTGCCGCTTTTCGTCGCAACAAGCGAACGCATGCCGTCCGTGAGCGCGAAGCCGATTCCGCGGCGTCGAATCTCCTCAATGAGTTCGTCGCGCATTTGCGGACTGCGCGGCAAACCGTAAAGCAGATTGACAAACTCTTTGTCAGTCAGTGGTTTCTCAGTTTGAGCAGATAACGGCGCGGCCGGAAGGATCAATAACGCTGACACCACGAGCGCGAACAAAAACTTATTAATGCGGTACATCCGGAGGAACCTTCTTTCGCCTCTATTTACGTTAATTCGTGTTATCCGTGTCAACCACAGAGGCGGGTTATCGCCAGTTTTAAGACTTCAGCGCACTTCTCCAACTGATCGACCGGAACGAATTCGCCAGTGCGATGCGCCTCGCGAATATCGCCCGGTCCAATCACGACCGATTCGCTGCCCAGCGACATCATCTGCGCGGCTTCCGTGCCGAAAGCGACCGTTCCGGACTCGATTCCGGTGGCCTCTTCCAGCAGCGAGATCAGCGGTGAATCGGGAGCAGTTTCAAAGCCGAAATCAGCGCGCGTCGGTTGGACTTCGCACTCGAAATCGGGATCGTTGCGCTGTTCGTCTTCTATTGCTGCTTTCACTAGATTCAGCACGTGCGAGGAAGGTTGCGTTGGGATTGGGCGCCATTCAAGGGTGAAGCGACATTCACCGGCCAGGATGTTCTTGGCGGAGCCGCCGCGAATCAGGCCGACGTTCAGGGTTGTGAAGGGAGGATCGAAAGCGGGGTGAACGAGTTGTTTCAACCCATCGGCGATTAGCTCGAGGCGAGTGACAAGCCTTGCGGCGCGATAGATGGCGGACGCGCCGAGGGCCGGATACGCACTGTGGGCTTCGCGTCCTTTCACGACGACTTCCGCGAGTGAATAGCCTTTTCCGGCGCGAATTGGTTTGAGCGAGGTTGGTTCGCCCACGATGCTGTAACGTGGATTCAGTGCTTTTTGCTGGGCGAGATGTTTGGCGCCGATTAATCCGATCTCCTCATCCGCTGTAAAAACCAGCGCGAGGGGTTTTTTGAGTTGCGAAAGATCAATTGACTCGACCGCCGTTAGTGCAGCGGCGATGAAGGCTTTCGTGTCGCATGACCCGCGGCCGTAGAGTTTCCCGTCGCGTTCAGTGAGGTTCGTGGCTTCCGTCCAGTTTGGATCGTAGGGAACGGTGTCCGTGTGTCCGACGAGAGCTAGTTCAACGCCCAAATTGATTTCCGCGATCCCGGAAGAGTCCGCGCCTGTTACGGCGATTAGATTGATCTTCTCAACGCCCTGTTCGTCGTCGTAAGGAAAGCGTTTCGTAACGAAACCAGTTGCCGCGCAACGTCGCTCCAGGTACCGGACGATCTCCGCGTTCGATCGCAAAGACACTGAATCTATGCGGACCAGTTCTGCCAATGTCTGTTTAATCATGTGAGTGGCTTTGTAGGAAAAGTCGCATCTGGCACCTGTGGAGAGAATATTTCTCCCGCCAAGGCGCAAAGGTGCAAAGAAAACCTCCAAAAAACGCGGCAGCGCTTTGCGTCTTTGCGCCTTGGCGGGAAAAATCTTCTCCGCACAGGAACTTTTCGTGCAAAGCTCATCTGAGTTTAAGCTGTTTCCCGTTGACTACTACGTCGCGAATCGCCGTTCGCGAGAGTGAAAAGACGATATTAGCCAAAAGATCGTCGGGTGATGCGCCCGCAATTGAAATATCGTTCAAATCCACGGTGAAGAAGTCTGCCGGTGCGCCTGGTTCCAGTTTTCCGCCGTTGAAGCCGATAGCTTTCGCGCCGTTTACCGTTGCGCATTCGAATAACCGTGCTGCCAGTGCGGAGGCGCCGGTTTCGTTTTCCGGAGCTAACGCGTTGCGCTCCATTTTTTGCAGGCGCAGGTGATACTCCAACTCGCGCGCGTCTTCGAGGAGATCGATCTGTATCTGGCTGTCAGTGCCCAACGAGATTGGAACGTTAGATTTGAAATACAGATCCGCCGGAACGACGCCGTCGCCAAGATTTCGTTCCGTCGTCGGGCAAGCGCATACGCCCGCGCCCGATCGGGCAAGCGCCGCGACAGCTTTTGGCGTGACATGAATCGCGTGCACTGCCGTGAACCTGTTGCTGAGTAACCCTTCCGTGTCGAGCAGCGCCACCGGCGAGCGGCCGTATTCCTCGATGCAGGCGGCAACTTCCGCGGGTTGTTCTGCAACGTGCATGTGGATTGGAAGATCTCGTTCGTTTGCGAAGGCGATGATTCGTTTCAGGTAGTCGAGCGGGACTGCACGAACGCTGTGCGGTGCAACCCCGGCCCAAACCATTCCGTCTTTCGGGTCGATCGAATTGAGCAGCAGGTCCAAATGCGCAAGGTAAGTGTCCGGTGAATCTTCAATGAAGCGCACCTGTCGCCGGTTCGGCTCGACGTTGAACCCGGAGCGAGCGTAAGCAACGCGCAAGAGGGCGATGCGAATGCCGACGTCGTTGGCAGCCCTGATCACTTCGTGCGCGAGCAGGTTTCGATCCCTGTACGGAGAACCATCCGGTGAATAGTGCAGGTAGTGAAACTCGCCGACCGCGGTAATTCCCGTTTGCGCCATTTCGAGAAATGCCATGCGCGAGACGTTGTAGATCTGTTCCGGAGACAGTTGGGTTGCGGCGGCGTACATCTGCTCGCGCCACGTCCAAAAGCTGTCGGTCGCATTTTGCGATCGGTACTCAGTTCGTCCCCGAATGATGCGCTGAAAAGCGTGCGAATGCGCGTTCACCAAACCCGGCAACATTGCTCGTCCAGCAAGCCGCGTCGCATTCGGCGGGACATTTTCCGACAATTCGACAATCTGCCCACCATTATCGGCCACAAGCGCGAGTCCGGAGCGAAACCGCCCGCCCGTGTAGATGTAATCTGGTATCCACGCCTGGGTCATCTCTATTTCACCGCCACGGTGGTATCTTAATTTCCTCTCTGCGCCTCAGCGGTCCTCTGCGTCACTGCGGTTTATCTAGTTTTGCGCTTCTTTTACCACAGAGTCGCAGACGGCCGCCGAGGTACGCAGAGAATGTGGCAAACTCAGACACTACTCACGGCCAACACTTCGCGCGCTGCCGTGCGATCGCCCGTGCAACTGATCCTGCGTGGACCAGGCAGATAACTCAACTTAAAACCGAGTCGTTCATACAACTCGACGATCCGTGGTGTCGCCTGATTTGAAATGACCACTGGTCCATCGTGCCGCGCGAGAAACTTCGCCGCCCGTTGCTGGTCTTCCCATGAAAACCCACCCGAACTGTAAGTCGTGAACTCAACGTCGTAAGGCGGATCGGCGTAGACGAAGTCGCCTTTTTCCAGCGGCACGTTTTCGACGTCTTCATTCGTGAACGTCCAGTCACGCAGCACGGTGGGAAAATGCGAAAAATCCGCGTCGTAGTTGACGGTCGTGTACGTTCCGAAAGGGACGTTGAATTCGCCGCTCTTGTTGAAGCGACAAAGACCGTTGAAGCACGTGCGGTTCAGGTAATAAAACAGTTCGGCAGCCTCTTCGCTCTTCGCGCCGCCGTTCTTGATGAGTTCGTTGAAGCGCGCGCGGTGCCTGTAGAAGAGCGGTTCGTCGTAACGCATATCGATGCGTAACGTCAGGCCGTTTTGAAGATGACGATAGAAGTTTATGAGATGTGGATTGACGTCGTTCAGCAGGGCACGCTTTGGTTGCAGGCCAAGCGCGACTGCGAGACCGCCGCAAAACGGTTCGACGTATCGACGTCTAGTGTGTCGCTCCCAGATTGCGGTTAGGTGTGGAATCAACCAGCGTTTGCCGCCGGCCCACTTCAAGGGTGGCTTAATGGTTTTCTCAGGAGCGACGGTGACCACGGATGAGAAAATACCACAGATAAGACTTCGAAAGTCGCAACGGACGAAACGCGTAGTACAAAGGATGCAGCTTTGACGGGAGCGTGAGCGCTTCCCAGTCAGGTAAAGTAGGGACGAAGAGAGCGCGCAACGCAGAGACGAGCGCGTCGCGTTTGCGGTCCATGATTTTGAAGTTGAAGACGTTTGTTTGCGTCGATTCAATGTTGTGCGATCGCGTGAAGATCTGCGCCGTGATCTCTCTTGCCATGCGTTTCATAACGCCTTCGGGATCCACTGACTTTAAGAACCGTGTTTCAATTTTGACGTCAGAGAATTCCCCGACGAGGCGCAACCCAAGCGCCAACATCCGGGTCGCATGAGCATATTCCGCTCGCTGCAACACGACGTCCCAATTGATGTTCGTCGATGCGCGGACCAACTCCGCCAGCGATACGATCCATTCCAACCGGTGCCACAGATGTTTAGTTCCGTGCATCGACAGGTAGAGCACCATGTCTTCGTCGCAGAACGTCTCGATCGGCGTCCCAACCAACGACACAGATTGCAGGCGAGACATCACTTCATCTGCTTCGAGTCCGAAGACAAAACTGCGCGGCGCGAGTTCCCAATGCAGATCGACAATCGTGAACCACTCGTCGCGCATGAACGGTATTTCACAGTGAAAGGCGAGGTGGGAAGCGAGTTGCGGTTTGGTCAGTTGCGGAGCCATTTCGTAGCCCAGCGACTCCAGCAACAACCGCGCCTCCGCGAAGTTTGCTCGATCGATGAGCAGGTCGATGTCGCCGGCCTGTCGCAACGACACCTCGCCATATGCCATCTGCGCGAGCACTGAGCCTTTAAAAACCGCCGCGCGTATCCCGCGCTCCTTGAGAACCCTGTACGCCTTCAATTGCTTTCCGATCAAGTGCAGCACGCTTTGCGAGTTTGCAACCGACTCGCGCTTCAGATGCGCCAAAACATGGCCGGGGACAAGGTCCGCCGCAGTCCCAGCGTTCACCTTGGTTAGGTGTTTTTGCAGAAGTGGCACCAGACCATGACTGAACGCGGTCGCGATCAGGTATTGCCAATCGAGTGGCTCCCGCACTAACTCTCGCACTTCGCTGGCGTGACGCGGGTCAATCTCACGACGCGCGACAGCTAAAAGCAACCTATTTTCCGGACGTTGGTCAGCCACGCTTAATTACCCAAATTCGCGAGAAACCTCAGTCACCTCATCCAGCGCGTCCTGCCAATCTGTATATCTGCTCGGAAAGCGCTTGGCCAGCCTTGCGGCAATCTCCGCCAGCGAATTTTCGCCGGTCATCAATTCCATAATGAAACTTCGGGCCTCGCCGCGATGATCGAGCGCCGGTTTGTAGGCGGCAGCTTGTTTGCGCATCTGCTCGGGCGACAAGGGCACGCCGAAAAACGTCGATTGCTTGAAACTCGCTCTCGGCGTAACGGAGTCGCCAGCCGCAAAGACATAAGTATCCCATCGCCACACGTAATCATCGCGAATGAAATCGGCTCGAAGTGTCACCTGGATACGATCACCTTCAACTACTTCGACGGGGTGGGAAAAGGGAAATAGTCCATTACCGTAAATCAACTCCGGGCCATCCGGATGGTTCGAAAATCCGATCTCGTCGATCAGTTCCGAGTCGAACCAGACAGCCAAGCCATGTGCGGTGCCTGACCTCGCGACCTGCCAATTGACCTCAGCGCGAATGTTGGGGCTTTGGATTTCGTAGTAGTCCAGAGTGGCCCAGCGAGAGGGTTGGACCAGAAGTTCGTCGGGCTTGATGCGCGTTTTGCGCCAGGTGTTCGTTACGACTCGCCTCGCGGCGCTAAGATCCAAACCATTCGATCGCCAGGGTTCGACGATTTCCTGATACCGATCGGGAGCGTCAACAACAGCAGCCCACATGACGTCGCGGTGTGGGATGAGAATGCCACCCGGAGCGAGAAACCTCTTCCGCACATCGACGATGGATGGAATGTGCTGCTGATACCACGGCAGCACGCCACGCAAGTCAGAGATTATGACGTCCGCTCGTTCCGGGAGCGTGATGTCGGTTGAAAGGTTCTGGAAAAACTCGATTCGATCGTCGAAGCCATTCGCGATCGCGGCCTCACGTGCAAGCTGGATCACGTTATCCGGTTCCACGGCCAACACGCGGCGGGCACCCAATTCGCACGCTAGTAAAGCAAACACACCCGGACCACACCCCAGATCGAGAACTACCGATTCCGGCGTGACCGCCCGCCGCAGCGCCGCGGAATGAGCCTCCATCCGTAACGTATCGGCGAGCATCTGGCCATAGAAATGAACGCTATACATGGACTGCGTGTGATGAATGTTCCGGCTCGGAAAGTCGGGGCTTCAATGAGGCAAAGTCATCCAGAATACATTCGCAGAGTTGCTCAAGTTGGCGCGGATCGGCGTGCGGAATAACTCGTCTTACCGGAACGTTTGCCAACACGCGCGTCAAGAGATCAAACTGGCGCGCTTGCATGTTCTTGTCGATGAGATAGTTAGTGTAAGTGTTGGCAATTAACGATAGCAAAGCATCGGTGCGATCGAGCGGCTGCACGAACGGCGCGGCTGGTTCATCGCGACGTTCGCCGAACATATAGATGGCCGAAAGAGGCGCGGGCTTCGTTGGAAAACGCTCGGTTAAATCCAGGTAGCGTTTGTCCCAATTGGGTGTGAGCAATGGCAGGTGGGAATCACTTCCGTAAAGAGTTTTGACTGAAGCGGGCCACAAGCGAATGCACGGGTACGCCGGCCGCACCAAAAACTTGTCTACGCGATCATCCAGAGTCACTACATCGTCGGCCAGCACCTCGAAGCCTCTTGTAGAAAACGCTGCGGCCGTCGTCGACTTTCCCGATCCTGCTGGTCCAACGAGGGCAATTGCCTCCGAACCCTGAGAGCTGATGCCCACCGCGCTCGCATGTAAACAGATAATCCCGCGGAGCAACATGACAAACCCCATAACTGGTCCGAGCAAGTAGGTTGCAGTGTCTTCGATCGTCAAAGGCGGAGACCAACTCGCCCAGATTTCAGCGCCTGAATGGTCAATCACGAACTCGGTATCATCAGCGTAGCGGAAGTGGTGATACTTGCCGCCGAGAAGACGAAACACGCGCAATACGGGTTCACCAGAGTTGTCTGTGTAGTCGGCGGTGTAGGAGATCTGAGACTGCTGCGACTTGAGTTCTCGAACCCAGTCAGGAAGAGAGCCAAAAGAGACGTGGACGTCGATCGAATCGATTGCCGAAGACGGTACGCCGGGAATCGTTCTGTTAGCGCTGATTCCGAGGCCATAGATCGAGCATCGATAAGACATGAATGACGATCAGCTCGTTTTTGGTCCGGCGGCCGCGCCGCCGCCGCCATCCTCGGCTCCTTTAGGACCGACGTTTCGCGTGATCTCGCGAATGTTACCGTAAACGAGGAGTTCGGGTTTGTGATAGGGCTTTTTGGTTTCTGCTTGTTCTTCTGGGCTCTCGGTGTTTGGTCTGGGTTGCATTAATCGTCTCCGTCATGCGGTTTGGGCGAGTACCTCGATCACGGTTCGATCGATCGGTAGGGAGTGTGTAAGCCAATGGTTCAAAGCGAAGATCCGTAAATCGGCCCAGTGGCCAGCGGCAGTTTGTTCATCGGCGAGTGCTCGACGCCGATTCAAATCGATAAAACGCGCGAGCTGTGGATTAACTTCAAAACGGTCGAGACATCTTACACCAGCGGCGTGTTCTAAATGAAGAGTTGGATTGCTCGCCAGCGGCGTTTTAGGTCGATCTAGTATTGCCGTTGGTAATCGTTTGATCATCGCGCTACGCAGAATGTGCTTGTTGACGCACCACGGAACGGCTGGCAGCGATACTACATACCGAAGCAATCGCACGTCGATAAATGGATGCCGCAACTCCAACGGTAATCGCGTGGAACCTGGATCGTAACCTTCAAACAAAGGCGCCCATACTTTTGACTCCAGCGCGCGAAGCGCCCCCGGATGTGTTTGATCGTCTAAACGAGTTTCAGAATTCCACTTGCGCCACCGCTCGCGCAGATCCACTCTCGCGGCGAAAGCGCCGTCGATCCAATCTGGAACTGTCGCGGGTTTTTCTTTGCGAAAGAAACTTTTCAGGCTGCTCCGGAAACCTATTGGGGGAAGACTACGGTAGGTCTGCGCATACCACATCATTGAGCTGACAAGTTCTTTGAGTTTTAGCCTCTTCATGCAGTCGTGGAAATAAGAGCTCGGACGCTCTGTCATGAAAGCGTCGCCGTCATAGCCAGTGAAAGCGACGCGACTATGGTGCGCAAGCTGGCGCAAAAGATTATTGAACTGGCCCGCGAGAGGAGACAGGAGAAAAGGTTCGGGTTGTTTGAGATCGTTTGCTACATCGCTATCGAACAGCGAATAACGATCGCCCGCGAGCTGGGTAAGCGGAATGCCGAGAGCGTTTGCCGCCAGCTCGGAATAATGGCGTTCTTCATCCTCAAACAACTTGTCGTAAACGTTCGTGCAGGCATGAATGGAGGAACCTCGATCCTTGCGCAGCAGATCCTGCGCAACGGCAGCAAGAGTGGTCGAATCAAGTCCGCCGCTCATCGAAATGCCGATGCTGCTGGTGCGCAGCCGATCCTTCGTGGCGTTTGTTAACAGGTGCTGAAATCGCTCGACGCAGTTGTTAGTAGAACCGTTTGCAACGTCGGCGGTGAGTTCCCAGTAGCGGCGGATAGTTAACGAGTTTTTCGTGATCGATAGAGTGTGACCAGCGGGCAGGCGATGAATGTCACGAAAAGTAGTGCTCGCGAGATCCTGGTTCAGACCGAATAAGAGATAGTCGGCAATCGCAGGCTCGTGTAGCTCGTCGGAAACCAACGGGTGCAAGCGCAGTGTGTTTAGCGTGTTGCTAAAAATAAAACCGTCGTTGCTGGTGCGAGCATAGTAGAACGGTTTCACGCCGAAATGGTCGCGGGCGCAGAAAAGACGGCGCTCGTTGGAGTTCCAAATCGCAAACGCAAAGTCGCCAATCAGATAATCGATGCACTGCTCTTTCCAGGCGTGATAGGCAAGTAGGATCAATTCAGCATCATTATGCGTCGACTCAGAAACGCCGAGCTTCTGCGTTAACTCCGCACGACCGTCGATGCGAGCGTCGGCGATGAGCCAGATCTTGCCGTCGAGAGTTAGCGGTTGCTTCTCATCGGCGGCTTCCCACGTGGTGCGGAGCATCGTGTGACCGAAACCGGCATTTCGTTCGACGAGGATCTGAAGTGCATCCGGACCGCGAAAGGTCATCGACTCCGTCATCCGTGTTACCAGATCGCGATCGATCGGCGCGCCGTCGAAGTTAACGATGCCGACAATTCCGCTCATGCGTTATCGAATCCGTGTTCAATCGCCACTAAGCCTTGCTCGAGTAGGTTTTCAATCAGTGAAGTTAAATCGTTGCGCAACAACTGCGGGTCTACATCATATTCGGTGAGAAGTCGTTCGTAAGCTGCCTCGATCGTGTTCGACTCGGCAAGAACTGACAACATGCGCGTGCCGACATCGTCGAGACCAAAATAGCGCTCGCTATTGAGATTCAGGATTACGGACTCTTCCTGAAGGTTGGAGATCAACACCTCGTCGGGCACTCGCACGCGGTCCGAGAATGAAATGGTAGAAATTGAGTCGCCCATGATAAAAGGTACGCGCGGATTATACCCATGCCGGCTCTCTCGCTGAAGAAAATTCACAAATCGTTTGGCCCGACTGTCGCTCTCGACGGTGTCGATCTCGAACTGCGCTCAGGCGAGGTACACGCGCTGATCGGTGAAAACGGCGCCGGCAAGAGCACGTTGATGAACGTCATCGCAGGCTCGCTCCGGCCCGACGAAGGCACGATGGAACTGGACGGGCGTCCGTACGCGCCCGCTAATCCGCTCGATGCCCGCATAAATGGCATCGCACTCATTCATCAGGAACTCTCGTTGTGTCCGCATTTGTCTGTCGCCGAGAACGTGCTGATGGGAATCGAGTCGTCGCGCCTGGGAGTACTCGATCGCGAAAAGCTTCACGCTCGAACCAACGAGGTGCTGCAAACTTTTCATCACGTAGATATACGTCCGGAACGCCGGGTCGGCGATCTTTCAGTCGCCGCGCGGCAGATCGTCGAAATCTCGCGCGCGATTGCGGCGCATGCGCGAATCATTTTGATGGACGAGCCGACCAGCAGTCTGCAACGCGAGGACGTCGCACATCTCTTTACGCTGATTAGGAAATTGAGCGCTGAAGGAATCTCCGTGGTTTACATCAGCCATTTTCTCGAGGAGGTGCGCCAGATTGCGGATCGGTTCACGGTGCTACGCGACGGTCGCGGTGTGGCGACCGGCGAAATCGCAAGCGTTAGCGACGACGAGCTGATTGCGAAAATGGTCGGTCGTGCTCAGCAAACTCTTTTTCCATCGCGTACCAGCCAACCCGGCGAAACGATTCTTGAAGTGGAGAATCTCGCTTCGTCGCCGCTACTGAAAAACGCCAGCTTTACGTTGAGACGCGGCGAAATCCTTGGGATTGCGGGGCTTATGGGTTCAGGCCGAACGCCATTGTTGCGTGCAATCTTCGGATTGGATCCCGTCGAAAGCGGAAAGATCAAGATCAATAGCAAAGTCGGAGTGAGCGGTACCCCCGCGATGCGTTTGATCGAAGGTGTTGGTTACCTGAGCGAGGACCGCAAGGGCGAAGGCCTAACACTCAATCAATCGCTAGCAGATAACGTGACGGTCACTCGTTTCGGATCGTGCGCCAGTTTCGGTTGGCTCGATCTCGGCGCGCAACGAAAGCAGACTGAACAACTCGTCAACGCGCTGAAGATCAAAACCGGCGGCGTGAATCAACCAGTCGGCTCGCTTTCAGGCGGCAACCAGCAAAAAGTGATCGTCGCGCGTCTTCTTCATCAGGACGCCGACGTGCTGCTGCTCGACGAACCGACGCGCGGAATCGACATCGGCAGCAAAGCGCAGGTCTACGAAACGATCGCCGCCTGCGCCGCGCAGAACAAAGCCGTGTTGATGGTGAGTTCTTATCTGCCCGAGTTGTTTGGTATGTGTGATCGCTTGGGCGTGATGAGCCGCGGCAGGCTTTCGGCGATCAGACCCATACACGAGTGGACGCCTGAATCCGTGTTACAAACTGCGATTGGCGCCGTGGAGTAACACCGATCGCATTGCGTCGTGGATCAGTCCATTGCTGGCGAGCACTTTGCGAGTGTAGATATCGAGGGGTTCATCGTCGAAGTTTGAAACCCGCCCGCGCGCTTCCTGAATCAACACCAGCCCCGCCGCAGTGTCCCACGCATTCAATCCGTCTTCCCAAAACCCATCGAAACGGCCACAGGCGACGTATGCGAGATCGATCGCCGCGGAACCGTCGCGCCTGACAGCCTGCGCCGCCATCGTAAAGTTTGCGAAGTCGCGTGCGAAGTCAGGCCGCTCGCGGACGTTGTACGGAAACCCTGTACACACCATCGCGTTGTTGAGTTCGTCGACCTCGGAAACGCGGATTGTTCGAGAGTTAAGCGTCGCGCCTTTTCCTCGTTCCGCTGCAAACATCTCATCGCGCACCGGATCGTAAACGACACCGATCTCCAGCACGCCTGCATGTTCCAACGCAATCGAAACGCAGAAGAAGGGATAACCGTGTGCGTAATTCGTCGTGCCGTCGAGAGGATCGATGATCCATTTCCATTCACTACGCCGTCCTTCAACTAATATCGCCTCGCCCGACTCTTCGGCGAGGATTCCGTGTTGCGGGTAATAAGAGCGAATTCGTTCGATGATGAGTTGTTCCGAAGCAACATCGGCTTCGGTGACGAGATTGATGTCACCTTTGATGCTGACTTTGGCGGTGCCCAGTTTTTGCATCAGAACACTGCCGGCGTCGTGCGCCATCTGCATGGCAAAATTAAGCACCGGCAACCCTCTTGAGTCGCGGGATTCGCAATTTTTGCGAGGCAATCGCCAGTACTTCCTGGATCTGCCTGTCCCAGTAACCCCATGAATGATCGCCCGGCAATTCTCTGTATTCGTGCGGAATTCTCTTGTCGTACATGAGTGCTGACAGCTGCCGGTTGGAAGAAAAATTTCTAAGCGAGTCTTCGGTTCCGCAATCAAAGTAGAAGTACGGCAACCCGTTAATTTTAGCGGCCGATAATTTCTCAATCAACTCGAAGAGATCGTTTGCTTTACGGGCTTCACTGCCTGCTGGTCCAAACGCTGTCACTGACGTTGACCACAGCGGGTTGCCATCCTGTTCAGTAAAACGTGTCACGCCAAAAGCACCGCTCATGGAAGCAGCGAAAATGAAGGTCGCGGGCGATTTCAATCCAAACTTGAACGCGCCATAGCCGCCCATCGAGAGTCCAGCGATTGCCCGTCCGTATCGCGCCTCGATCGTGCGATACCGCTGCTGCACGTCGGGAATCAGTTCATCAATTAAGTAGCTTTCGTATTTTTCCGTGGGGACAGTAGCGCTGTTTGCGTACCAGCTATCGTTTCCCTCCGGCATCACTACGATCAAGCGATACTGCGACGCATAGTCGGCGACATTCGATCGCGAGACCCAGTCTGAATAGTGGCCCGTCAACCCGTGCAGGAGATAGAGCACAGGGTAACGCGTGGTTCTTGACCTGTCGTAATCTGACGGAAGGATAACGTTATAAGGCAGCGAAGCGCCGACGAGTTTGCTTTGGAAACGCACAGTCTGGACGCGTCCGTTGGCGGTAACACAGATCGACAGAACCAGTAAGACGACGGTCGTGTTAAGAACTCGCAGAATCATTCGCATAGCAAGGGGATACTGATCTCCTTTTCTCGCGCTGTTCTTTCGGCCTCTTCGTAACCGGCGTCGACGTGACGCGCGACACCCAGTCCCGGATCGTTCGTCAGCACGCGATTAAGACGCCTCGCTGCTTCGTCTGTACCGTCCGCAACTGACACTTGGCCCGCATGTAGTGAATAACCAATACCGACGCCGCCGCCATGATGAAACGACACCCAACTCGCGCCGCTCGCCGTGTTTAGCAGTGCGTTAAGAATGGGCCAGTCGGCAACCGCGTCCGATCCGTCTTTCATTCCTTCAGTTTCGCGAAATGGCGACGCAACGGAGCCGGTGTCGAGATGATCGCGTCCGATTGCTATCGGCGCTTTCAGGTCACCGCGTTTGACGAGGTCGTTGATGGCTTCGCCCATCTCCGCGCGTTCGCCGTAACCAAGCCAGCAAATACGCGCCGGCAATCCCTGGAAGTGGACGCGATCGCGTGCGAGTCGCAGCCAGCGGTTGAGCGTGCGATCGTCGGGAAACATCTCGAGCGCGAGATCGTCTGTTTTGCGAATGTCTTCCTCGTCGCCGGATAGTGCTACCCAGCGAAACGGTCCCTTACCTTCGCAAAAGAGCGGGCGGATGTACTCGGGCACGAAACCCGGAATCTCGAACGCATCTTTGCAGCCCGCGTCTAAGGCCATCTTGCGAATGTTGTTGCCGTAATCGAATGCGGCTGCGCCCGCGCGCTTCAACGCCAGCATTGCTTCCACATGTCGTGCCATCGACTCTTTCGATCGTTCGACGTAACCCGCCGGGTCTGACTCGCGCAGTTCAGCCGCTTTGTCGAGGGATAGGCCGGCTGGAACGTAGCCGTTCAACGGATCGTGAGCGCTCGTTTGATCGGTGACTGCGTCGATCTTGACGCCGCGTTTGACGAGCTCGGGCAGAACGTCGGCGCAATTGCCGACGAGACCAACGGAGACGGCGCGTTTTTGTTTGCGAGCGTCTTCGCAGATGTCGAGCGCTTCATCTAACGACATCGCGATGCGGTCGCAGTAGCCGGTGCGGACGCGGCGCTCGATGCGTTCCGGATCGACGTCGATGCCGAGAAACACGGCGCCGTTTAATGTCGCTGCGAGCGGTTGCGCGCCGCCCATGCCACCCATCCCGCCTGACACGACGAGTTTGCCTGACAGGTCGCCGGCGAATTGTTTGTCGGCCATGGCGGCGAAAGTTTCGAACGTGCCCTGGACGATGCCTTGCGTGCCGATGTAGATCCAGCTACCGGCGGTCATCTGTCCGTACATCATTAGGCCGCGGCGTTCGAGTTCGTGAAAGTGTTCCCAGTTGGCCCAGGCGCCGACGAGGTTTGAGTTGGCGATCAAAACGCGAGGTGCGTATTCGTGGGTGCGAAACACTGCGACCGGTTTACCGGATTGGACCAGGAGCGTTTCGTCGTTCTCCAGCGATTTGAGTTCGCGGACGAGGGCGTCGAAGCTGGCCCAGTTTCGGGCAGCCTTGCCGGCGCCGCCGTAAACGATCAACTCGTCAGGTCGCTCGGCGACGTCGGGATCGAGATTGTTCATCAGGCAACGAAGAGCGGCCTCCTGATGCCATCCCTTGCAGTTCAACTCAGCGCCACGGGGCGCGCGGATTACTCGATGTACCAAGGTCTAACCTTTGTCGGAATAAGTCTCCCGCAAAGGCGCAAAGGACTACGCTGAAATTTGGAGAAGTCTTCTTCTTCTCTCTTTGCGTCTTTGCGACTTTGCGGGAAACTTTAATTTATTCCTGAGCGCCCCAGAGACGTTTGAACCACCCGCCGGCGTCCTTTTTCGTCGTCAACTGCTCCAGCTCGCCGGAGTCGAGCCACACGCCACCGCACTTATCGCAGGTATCAATCGTCACTTCCTCAATCTTCATTTCCTTCAAACTACCGTCGCATCGCGGACAGGCCATCGACGACGTACCCGCGGCCTTCGCATCTTCCGCGACCTTCATCTTCTCGCGCAGTTTTTCAATCGCTTCCCTGTTCTTGCGATGAAAGTACTCTTCTTCCAAACTCTTTCGCCGTTCGTCCATTCCACTCATACAGAATCCCTCCAAAAGTTCTTTTATAACTCGTCAAAAACACCGCGCCCGATCGCGCTCACAATCTCTTCAATGTCTTTCGCCGTCGCGCGATCTTCCGTCAGCGGCCGCACCAGACCTCGCACGAGGTCGTAGGCGTGCTTGACGCCGCGTCCCGGAGCAAGCGGCGCGCGATAATCGAGCGCCTGCGCCGCAGTCATCAGTTCGATCGCCGTCGTCATCTCCGCGAGCTTTACGACTGAGCGCAACTTAGTCGCCGAAGTCATCCCCATCGAGACGTGGTCTTCCTTACCGCCATCAGTCGGTACGTTGTCGATGCTCGCCGGATGGGCCAACACCTTCGCTTCGTTCAACAGCGCGACCGCCGAAACCTGAAGCATCATGAAACCGGAGGATATCCCCGGCTGCGGCGTCAGAAACGGCGGCAATCCTTCGTTCGAATCGGGATTTACCAGCCGATCGATGCGCCTCTCCGTGATACTCATCAAGTCTGTCAAAGCAATCGCGGCATAGTCAAAAACGAGTGCGAGCGGCGCGCCGTGAAAATTCCCGCCGGAAAGCACTTCGCCTGTGTCTGAAAACACGAGCGGATTGTCGGTCGCGCTGCCACTTTCAATTTCGACAACTTCACGCGCGTGGCCCAATGCGGCGCGCACCGCACCATGCACTTGCGGCATGCAGCGCAAGCTGTACGCGTCCTGCACGCGGGGATCGTTGTCGAGATGCGACTTGCGAATCTCGCTGTCGGTTAGCAGCTCGCGGAGATGTGCGGCGACTGCGATCTGACCGGGATGTGGGCGCGCGTTGTGAATACGTTCGTCAAAGGCGACGGGTGTGCCGCGCAATGCTTCCAACGCCATCGCGCCCGCGATGTCGGCAAGGCGAACGAGACGATCGGCGCGATAGAGCGCGAGTCCGCCGACAGCGCCCATCGCCTGCGTTCCGTTCAAAAGCGCGAGACCTTCTTTTACTTCCAACTTGAGCGAGGCAACTCCGGCGCGTTTGAGCGCGACCGCACTCGGTAATCGCTCGCCGTTATAAAAAGCCTCGCCTTCGCCGATCGCCGCCAGCGCCAGGTGGGCCAACGGCGCCAGATCCCCACTCGCGCCGACGCTGCCTTTCTCCGGTATCACCGGCGTCACGCCTTTTACGAGCATCGCGATCAACGTGTCGATCACCAGCGGACGCGCACCGCTAAACCCCGCAGCGAGCACGTTCGCTCGCAGCAACAACATCGCGCGTGCTTCTTCGTCAGACAGTGGTTCACCTAAACCGCACGAATGACTGCGGACGAGGTTCAGTTGCAACTGTTGAAGGTCCGAGCGCTCGATACTCACGTCCGACAACTTGCCGAAGCCGGTATTAACTCCGTAAACCGTGCGTCCTTCGGCGACAATCTTTTCGACTACCTGGCGTGAAAGTTGAACGCGATCGCGTGCTTCTGCCGATAGCGCCACCTGTTCGCGGCGGGCCGCGACGTCGGCGATCTGCTGAATCGTCAGTAATTGACCGTTAAGTTCAAGCATAGAAACTCGACGGCTTCGCCGCACATCAGCCGGCAGAGCCGTGACTAAACTAACTTTGGGCGAACCAATCCTAAAGAGAACGCAAGCAGAAAGAAAATCGGCAATTGGCAATCGCCAATGCTCCAACTACCGTGTTGGCACTTCGATCCGCGGTTCCCTGTCAGGTGTTTCGGTAACGTCGATCTTCTTGAACTCTCCTGTGGCGCCGGGGCTGACGTTGCTGCGCACGCGCTGTCTCGCGCGTTTCGCGCGCACGGTCGTACGCCTCGTGGTCGCCGCTGTCCAACTCGTCATGCGTTTGAGTGGATGTAATGAGAACTCGTGTCGTGGGAGCACCTCGCCGGTGGCCTCGCGCAGTCGCACCGTGCCAATCGCGAAGATCGCGATCGCGGCATTGAACAGGACGCCGGCGACAAACACGACCCAGCCTGGTATGAATCCGACAGCAGCGCGCTCGATGAACGCGTCGAAGTCGCGCGCCGGCAACGGCGACAGATAAACTTTCAGGTTCCAACTCGCGGCAAGCAGCGCGAAAATCCACAGATAATTGCGGCGCAAGCGTCGTCCGACTGCTTCCCACTCCGTGATCGTAAAGTGCGGCGTCGTTAAATCGCCCGCGAGATGTTCCGCCCACGCCTCGTCTGCCGGCCTGCTTTCGGGCATCAGCAGGGGCGCAAAGTATCCCGTTTCGAGAATGCGCACGCGGCTCGACCAGATCTCGTAATAGCGATAACGCCGGGCTTCCATTAAAAGAAAGATGACTACGAGGATTGAGTTGATCGGGATGACGAAGTGCGGGTTGTGCGGTGAGCTAAAGACGAACGAAAGCGTCGCACCGGCGGTGATTACGGCCCAGTTTGTCGTAGTGTCGAGCCGGTTGCGCCAGGTGTTTGAACGTTGCACTTCACCGCGATAGAAATGGATCATCGCGGTGTTGAACTCCGCAGGACTCATGCGGCGCATCAGCGCTGCGGGCGATTGGGTGGCGGTGTCTGCGGCCGGGTCGACCGCCGCGGGCTGTCGGAGCCTGCCGGTGACTCTGTCTGACGATAATTGACCGCTAACTCTTTGACTTGCTTCGGTGGTCATCGGATGTGAAATCGCTGGAGCGCGCGGGCCGGACTGGAGCGCGGAACTCCGGGAACTTGATAATAGCATTTAACTATCCGTGTTGTCCGCGCTATCTGTGTTCTCTAACAACGGATTTTGGCCCTTATCCGGTAGCTATATCAATCCTTCCTGCCTTCTGATATAAGGCGCGCCTGTTCCTCGCGTTCTTTCCACAACTTCACCTATAGGAGATTTCCATGAAATTAAGAAAACTTCTCAACGAACCCGACCCGATTTCCGCCTTCTATCCGGATCTGATCGTGGGCTGTGGCAGTCTCCCGACGGCGGGAGAGGTCGATGCGCCTGCGTGACAATGATTCAGATGGAGCAGGCCAAGTATCGTTGCCCGTAGTGGTACTAAGATCTCTCAACCTCTCAACCGAAAATCCCGCTTGTAGTGTCGTTGCCGCGCCCTCGCCGTGCCAAGCCAAGCGTTGCTTCGCCCTGCCACAACGTTGATTGAATTCCACGGGATTTGCGGATGCTTGACGTGTTTCGGCGCGCACCCTATAGTGGCCGTTCGGCTGTTTGAAGGACTGAAGGCATTGAATAACGCCGCGGAAATCGAGCTTGATGAGCGCTGGATGCGGCAGGCGCTGGCCGCAGCTCGCGAAGCCCAGGCACGCGGCGAAGTGCCCATCGGCACGTGCATCGTCAGCGAAGACAAACTCATCGCCGTCGCCGGCAATCGCACTCGCACCGACTGCGATCCCACAGCCCATGCGGAAATTGTCGCCCTCCGCGAAGCCGCCGGTAAACTTGGTAACTACCGGCTCACCGGAGTCGATGTTTACTCGACGATCGAGCCTTGCGCGATGTGCGCCGGTGCGCTCATCCAGGCTCGAGTGCGACGCTTGATTTACGGTGCAGCGGATGAGCGGGCGGGCGGCGTAATCAGCCGTTTCCGCATCTGTGATACGGATTTTTTGAATCACCGGATTGAAGTGCAATCGGGCGTCCTGGAAGACGAATGCCGGACGCTGATGCAGGAGTTTTTTAAGACGCGGAGAGGTCGCATAGTGGATTAGTGCACCGGTCTCGAAAACCGGAGTGGGTTAACGCCCACCGTGGGTTCGAATCCCACCCTCTCCGCCATTTGCGATCCGAGATCTCAGATCTGAGATCTCACAGGGGAGAGGTGCAGGAGTGGTTGAACTGGCAGCACTGGAAATGCTGTGAACGGGAAACCGTTCCGTGGGTTCGAATCCCACCCTCTCCGCCAGCACAGTTTTAGCCGTTTCCCCGACAGCCCCCAAGCTTTGGCGTGTGTGTTTCATTTGGGGGACAAGGATGGGCGACGATAAGTTAGCGATGGAAGAAGCGCGGCGAGCCGCGCAACACGAATCGGTAAAAGCGCAGGTCGAAGGCGAGGTCAACTCGGAAATCAGCGACCGCGCAACGACTAAGGCCACCCACGACGAATCGCGGAAGATCGATCAGGTGGCCGGCGAGTTTCGTTCGAAAGCAGTTGATGAGGTCGTTGACACCGAGCGCGAAGTACAGCGCTCACGCGGACTGGCGCGAGTTTCCCAGATCGTCGATTACATCTTTTGGGTAATCTACGCGCTGTTGGGAATGCGTTTTCTGCTGGCCTTGCTGGCAGCACGAAGTAGCGCCGGGTTCGTACAATTCATCGTCACGGTCAGCAATCCGTTTTATGCGCCGTTTCGCGGAATCGTTGCGAGCCCCAGTACTGACGCTGGGCATACGTTGCTACTGCCGATCATAGTAGCAATAATCGCTTACGCGTTGGCGCACCTCTTAATTAACGGCTTGCTGCGAATGCTCGCGCATCGCAAAACCGAGATTTAGTTTTTTGAAAGTCGGCAGGGCACGGGTTTATCAGATCCCGGGCTCCGCACAACGCTAGCCTTGTGAACCCCGCCAGGCCGGGAACGGAGCAACGGTAGCAAAGGCAGCGTGTGTTGCGGGAAAGTCCGGGGTCTGGCCAGATTTCTCACCCTTTCCAGTTTCGAAAGTGGAAAGATCATCTCAAGGTTACATTTGTTCACCAACTCCAGATAACGATGGCCTATCAAGTAATTGCTCGCAAGTGGCGCCCGCAGACGTTTGACGAAGTAACGGGTCAGGAACCAATCACACGTACGCTGCGCAACGCCATCGAGCATCGCAGGCTCCATCACGCGTACCTTTTTTCAGGCGCGCGCGGAGTAGGCAAAACTACCAGCGCGCGGCTGCTCGCGAAGGCGCTCAATTGTCATAAGTCGCCCGAGCCAACGCCCACTCCCTGTCGCTCTGACGATCCAACCACGTGTCCCTCGTGTCGTGAGATCACCGAAAGCCGATCGATCGACGTGCAGGAGATCGATGCTGCGTCAAACACCGGCGTCGACAACGTGCGCGAGGCGATCATCGCCAGCGTCGGCATCGCGCCCGCTCGCGATCGTTACAAGATCTTCATCATTGACGAAGTACACATGCTCTCCGGCGCAGCTTTCAACGCGCTGCTAAAGACACTCGAAGAGCCGCCGCCGCGCGTTGTCTTCATCATGGCGACGACGGAAAAACACAAAGTTCCAGAGACGATCCTTTCCCGTTGCCAGCAGTTTGAGTTTCGCACGATCGCGACGGCGAAGATTCTCGAACGACTGAAACTAATCGCGAAGACTGAACAGATTTCGATTCCGGACGACGCGTTGCGCGAGATTGCACGCACCGGCGACGGATCGATGCGTGACGCGCAGTCTGCATTGGACCAGGTGATTAGCTTCGCCGGGACGAAGATCAAGAAAGAAGACGTCGAGATGGCGCTCGGCGTGGCGGGTGCCGACATTCTCACGCGCGTCATCGACAGCATCGCGACGAACGATCCGGCTGCGGCAATCACAGTTGTCGACGACATCGTCATGCGCGGTCATGACCTGCGCAACTTCTGTCGCGACCTGCTTGCGCACTTCCGCGATCTGCTGGTGACGAAAGTTTCCGGAAACGAAGAGTTGCTGGAATCTGCCGTGTGCGATCTCGCTGAGTTGAAGCGGCAGACGGCGTTGTTTTCAGAATCTGATCTGGTCCGATTCTTTCATTCGCTTTCGGAAACGGAGACGAAGCTGCGCGCGGCGACGCAACCGCGATACCAGTTGGAAGTCGGCATCGTGAAACTGATGGAACTGCGCGGTGTGGAATCGATCAGCGAGATACTTGAGCGGCTGAAGTCACTGGAATCGGGCTCAACGGGAGCCGTTTCACCCAAGCCGGCGCCATCACGTTCGACAGGTTCGTCGTTTGTTGCGGCGACCGCTGTCGCTCCCGCGCTGGAGAAGCCGGAACCGGAGTCTGTGATCGATCGGCTGAAATCCGTGTTGGAAAGTCAGAAGAAGATGTTGCTGGTCACTGCGCTCGATGCGGCGGTAGCCTCTGTACTCGAAAAAGGCGAACTGTATGTCCAGTTTGCGCCGGAGTCGCGGTACCAGCACGACAAACTCTCAGATAACACGAAGTTTCTGGCCGACGCTTGTCGCGAAGTAACTGGGCAGGAAACTCGCATCCGCATCCAGGTCAAAGATCCTCGAGCTGAAAACCAGCCGCTCAGCAATCAAGACGAAGCGAAACTGGAAAAGCAGCGACTCCGCGAGCGAGCTGAAAGCGACCCCGCCGTGCGGCAGGCGTTGAAGACGTTCCGCGGCGAGATCGTGGACGTGCGGCCCGCCAACCCGGACCCCGGATCGAACTAATCAGTCAAATCCGTCGTATGTGAACTTCGACTGCGGAGGTAGCTCGAAGATGCGTGATCCAGTTTTGGCAGGCGTGCTTAGTTTGATTGTTCCCGGCGTCGGTCAGTTATACAACGGCCGGATACTGGCAGGTATTCTGTGGCTGATCTTCACTCCGGGATTCTGGCTTGGCACTGGCGGAACACTCGGCTGGATCTGCCACCTTGTCTCCGCCTACTGCGCCTACTCCTACGCGAAAGAACATCCGATCCGGTAGCACAAAAAGGCACAAACGAAACCCACAAGAGGCACAAAAAAGAAACCAGGGATCTAGTCTCTCTGGCTTCTTCTTGTGCCTTTTTGTGTCTGGGTTTGTGCCTTTTGCGGTTTAGGGTTTCTCGGGTTTCTTGCTTGGCGGCGTCGCCATTGGAATGTCCGTTTCGTCTACGGTAGCTTCCAACTTCCGCGATCCACCTCTTAAATAAGGCGGCAGCTTCGATACCGGAATCGTCACGGTGGCGATCGGCTCTACGCGCCGTAGAATCGCGCCGCCACGTCCAGCCACCCAAACATTATTCCCGCCGCGATATGCGATCGAAAACAATGACGTGCTGGTGATCGTGGGTTGTAGTTCAAACGTTTGCCCAGCGTCTTTACTGTGAATGATGCTGCCCTGTTCGCCGACGACGAGCACGTCATTACGACTCGATGCCGCCACTCCAAAGAGGTTACCGGTAACTCCGCTTTCAAGATCTTTCCACGTTGCGCCGCCGTCATCCGTTCGCAGGACAAGCCCACGGGCGCCGACGATGTATCCGCGCTGAGTGTCAGCAAAGGTCAGCGCGTACAACCACTCTTTGATGTTCTTGTCGACGCGCTTCCAATTTGCGCCGCCATCTTCGGTGCGCAGAATCGTCCCGTTCGAACCGACCGCGATGCCAATCAAAGGATCGACGAACTTCACGTCCTCGAGCCAGCTCATCGTGTTGGTTTGCTGAAACTGCCACGTCGCGCCTTCGTCTTTCGTGTGCCAAACGGCCCCGCGCGCGCCGACGACCCACCCGACTTCCGGCGAAACGAACGATATGCCGTACAGATCTTCCTGCGCGGGATTCGGGACAGCGTCCCACGTGACGCCACCATTAATCGAACGAAGGATCGTGCCTTTATTACCGACGACCCAACCGGCTTTTTCATTCACAAACGTGATGGCGTTGAGTGACGCAGTTGAGCCCGACGGTCGGATGGTCCAGGTCTTGCCGCCGGAGTTGGTAAAGAGGATGCGCCCGCGCTCGCCAACGGCCCAACCGCGCGAGTTGTCGATGAAAAAAATGTTTGCGAGATCGTCGCGTCCGCCTTCGGTCAAACGACGCCACGACAATCCACCGTCATCCGTGCGTACGACCAGTCCATCAGCGCCGGCCGCCCAGCCGAGTGATTCATCAGAGAAAAAGACGGTAGACAGACGCGGTCGCGTTCGCACGTTTACGGGCAACCAGATGTTTCCGCCATCACCCGTCGTCATGATTACGCCACCGTCACCCGCGGCCCAACCATGCAGGTCGTCGGTAAAGTAAACAGAATAAAGATCGGTCGTGATAAGCGAATCTTTAGCGGTCCATGTTTCGCCGCTGTCGTCACTCTGGAGAATCGTCCCGCGATAACCGACGACGACAGCTTTCTTCTCAGACGTGAAAGCGACACCGGTTAGCACCGAGTCGGTGAGTTTCTTTATTGGTTTCCAATCCGCGCCGCCGTTTGATGTGACGAGTAACGTCCCGCGCGAGCCCACCGCGATCCCGGTCTTCTCGTCCGCGAAAGCGACGGAGAAGAGGTGCGCGTTCGTATGACTCGTTTGCGTTTTCCAGGTCTTGCCGCCGTCAGTGGTGGCGATGATCGAACCAAACGTTCCAACCGCCCAACCGTGCAGTGGATTCTGTGGCGCGAATACAACCGCGAAAAGATGATCGCGGATGCCCGTCTTTCGTAACACCCATTTGCCGCCGCCATTTGTAGTCGTCATCACAACGCCCCGTGCGCCGGTGACAACCACGCGGGAGCGATTTTGGACGTACATGCCGTAGAGCGTCGTGTTAGTGGGGCTTAGCTGTTCCTCCCACTCGAAACCGCCATTGCTCGTGCTGAGCACAACACCATTCGAACCAACGGCCCAGCCGTGGCGCTTCGTTGCGGCGAATCTGATTGAATTGATTGAGTTTCCCTGTGGAAGGGGATTTTGCCATTGCCAACCGCGATCAAATTCCTGGGATTGACCGATGAGCGGGCAAAGTAGGAGGAGAACACAGATAAAAACTGACTTGCGCAAGGTGAGCGAAATTATAGTCGTCAGTCGATAGCTGTGTCATCCACAGTGCCGACTTTATCGACAGCGTCTCGCAAAATTATCGGGTCGACGTGCCCGGCAGCGGCGATGCCCCGGGCTGCCTTGTCGGCAGCTTCCTGCAAAAGATGACCAACGTGTCCGCGCGTCCATTCCCAATGCACTTTGTGCGGGGCCGCGGCGCGATCGAGTCGTTCCCACCACGGCAGATTTGTTTTACGACGAAACCGCCCGTTCATTGTTTCGACAACGTAACGCGAGTCTGTAAAAACACTGACCTGACATGGTTCAAGCAACGATTCAAGTCCCACAGCCGCGGCCGCAATCTCCGCCTGCTGGTTTGTCGCGCGACCTAAGTACTCCCCCACAGCGCGCCAGTAACCTTTGTATCCCAACAAGGCCACCGCAGCGGCGCGTTGCGACTGTTGTCCATTTCCGAGACTCGATCCGTCGCAGAAAATTGTTACTTGCTTGAGCGTGGTCACGATTCTGCCTTAGCCTATCATCTGTTTAAGGAATTGCGTAGAATCGAAGCGCAATGACTGAAACAGAACGTATTCGCGATCAATTTCAACGCGCTTTTGACGGCCAGGCGTGGCATGGACCATCGGTTCTTTCGTTGCTGGAAGGTGTGACTGCCGAACAGGCTGCCGCCCATGCGATTCCCGGTGCTCATTCAATTTGGGAACTGACGTTGCACATCGCTGCGTGGGAAGATGCGTGCCGGCGAAGACTCGAAGGCGATCCGGCTCAACTGACGGACGAAGAAAACTTTCCACCCGTCAGCGATACAAGCGAGGGCGCGTGGGAAAGCGCAAAGGCGAAGTTGATCGACGTTCATTGCCGCTTGTTGGACGTTATCGCCACCACCGATGATTCACGTTTGGACCAACCAATAATGGATAGCGCAGCGATACCTTTCTCGAGTGCTTACGTGACGCTCCATGGTGGCGTGCAGCACAGTTTGTATCACGCTGGGCAGATCGCGATCTTGAAGAAAGCGATCGAGAGCGTTGCTTCATAGGGCAATTTTATGAGTGAACTTGCAAGCAAACAATGTGTTCCCTGCCGTGGCGGCGTGCCGCCGCTCGGCGCCGACGAAATCGCCAAACTCTCGCCGCAGTTAAAAGGCTGGGAGATCATTAACCAACACCATCTTCAGAAGACTTACCGGTTCAAGGACTTTCGTGAGTCGCTTGATTTCGTGAACCGCGTAGGAAATCTCGCGGAAGAGCAGGGCCATCACCCGGACATCTGTTTTGGCTGGGGCATCGCCGAGATCAAGATCTGGACGCACAAGATCAACGGGCTAACGGAGAGTGATTTTATTCTTGCGGCGAAGATCGACGAGCTCTAGGCGGAAGCAAAGTTCCCGCAAAGGCGCAAAGACGCCAAGAAAAATCAGAGTTAACGGAAAAAAAAGATTACTGAGTGTTCCTGTGGTGGAACGTTTTCCTTTGCGCCTTTGCGTCTTTGCGGGAGCTCTTTAGTCGAGGTAAATCTGCTCAATCTGGTCCACCATCCGCTGTAAACTGAACTTTTCATTGGCGACCTTTCGCGCGCGGTGGGCCATTGCCCGCCGGCGATCATCATGCGTTAGCAAGTTAGCGATCGCCTCGGCGATCTTAACGATATCGCCGATAGGAACCAGTAACCCAGTCTCACGGTCAACCACTTCACGCGCTCCCTCCGTCAAGGTTGCTACGACCGTCGTTCCCGCAGCCATCGCTTCCGCGATCGCCAACCCAAACGATTCAGTCTCCGACGCAGACACAAACACGTCGATCGCGCTTAACAGTTTCTCCGCGTCTTCAACCCAACCGAGAAAATGAAACCGATTCTTCAAACCGCTTTCGAGAACGAGTTGTTCGAGATGACGGTGGACTTCATGCGATAAGGAAGTGTCCAACCCCGCGAGTACGAAATGTGCATCAGGAAATTCTTTAGCGACTAACCCGGCCGCGCGGATGAAATCGTCATGCCGCTTCAGCGTGCGTAACTCGCCGATACTTCCCACCAAGGGACCATCAGCCGGTAGTCCCAGACTCTGCAAAAACTGAACACGATCGAAATCGACGTTGAAACGATCGACGTCGACGCCGTTAGTCACCACCGCCAGTTGACTCTCCGAGATGATGCGTTGCGAACGAAGCTCACGCGCTACTGCGTTCGACACGGCAATCACACGATGCGCACGCGCGAGTGTGTGACGATGAAGGCGGCTGAGTTGAAACAACACGTGCCGCGTGACTACGAACTTCGTTTGCCGGTTACGCCGCGCAGCATAAGCAGCGAGCGAGTAATCTCGCGCGAGGTGTGCATGCACAACTTCGATCCCGTTTCGCGCTACGAACCTCGCCAACTCATGCGCGCTCGGAACGTCGAGTGAATTGCGCATCGGCAGCGTTTTGACTTGCGCGGGATCGAGTTTGAGGTGACCGATCAACGGCGAGTGGGGGCGTACAACGGCGTAAAGATCATGACTGCGCGAGACGAGCGAGTTTGTGAGATCCGCAACGTAACGCTCACCGCCGCCGAAGGATGCCGCTGAACTAATCTGAAGAATCTTCAATTTGAATAGCGTACGAAAGCGAAACAGCGGAAGTGCTTTAGTGTTTTAATTTACTTAAAACCCGCCATCGGCACAACGGTTGCCATCTTTGATAGAGAACCGAAGACTGCTTGTTTGGGGAGGATTGTATGGCTAAAGAGAAGGCAACGTTAGTAACAGGACTATTTAAAAGCAAAGTAGCAGCCGAAGCGGCAGTTGACGCCGTTATGAAACGCGGTTTTACCCGCGACGATATCAGCGTTCTGATGTCTGACGCGACGCGGAGCAAGGAGTTTGCGCTGCAAACGCGCTCGCACGCGGCGGATGGATTGGGAATCGGAGCCGCGGCTGGCGGCGCAGTAGGTGCGGTCATCGCAGCGATCGCGGCAGTAGGAACCACGCTGTTCCTGCCTGGTATCAATCTCGTCATTGCTGGTCCGATTGCGGCCGCACTTGCCGGCGCTGGCGCCGGTGGCGCGACGGGCGGCCTAATTGGCGCGTTGATTGGCGCAGGTATTCCGGAATATCGCGCGAAAGTTTACGAAGCGGGAATACGCACCGGCGGAATCCTGATTGGTGTCGAAGCTCGTTCCGACGAAGAGGTCGATCGTTTGGAAGAACTGCTCGGTGAACTGGGTGCGGAAAACGTTCGTGCGGAATAAAGAAATATGGGTGACACGGATCTCGCGACCCGTGTCATCCGTTGTTGTTAGTGTCCGATAGAGTCGCCAATATCCTCAATCGCCTCGCCGACCTTGCGGCGCGCTTTGCCGAAACCTTCAGACACTTCTCCCTTGGCGTGATCGGCTTTGCCTTCGGCTTCGAGTTCCTCGTCGTCGACGGCTCTGCCTACTGCCTCTTTAGTTTTGCCTTTAGCCTGATCGAATTTGCCTTCAATTTCGTCCTTATTCGGTATACCCATGTTTAAACCCTCCCTAACTCGATTGAGGAGCAATCTTCGTGCCGTTATGGCGCGTCAGTTCTCGCACGGTAACGAGTAACTTGTCGATGTCCAACGGTTTAGTGAAATGTTTGCTGAACCCTACGCGATGTGCGCGATCAACATCCGATACTCGACCGAAACCCGTCAATGCCAATGCAGGTACGTTCGCCATCATCGGCAACCGCCGCAACTCCTGTAGCAGTTGATATCCGTCCATCTCCGGCATCGAGATATCGGAGATAATCAGATCAAACTTCGACTTTTCGGCAAGCGCGAGCGCTTCCACGCCTCCATGTGCGGTGTGAACTTCGGCGCCGTCCATTTCCAACAACTTGGCCAGCATCATTGTGGTCTCGTCCGAGTCGTCGACGACGAGAATGCACGTTCCTTCAAGCTCACCGGTTGCGACGTTGCTTATACTTGCCGGCGTCGTCGCTTCAACGTCACGCAGCGGCATCCAAACGCTGAACTTTGCACCGCGCCCAACGCCTTCTGATTCGGCACGCACCATGCCACCGTGCAACTCGGCCAACTGTTTCACCAGCGCGAGACCAATGCCGAGACCACCTTGCCGTCGCGAGCTGCTCGCGTCGCCTTGTCTGAAGATCTCAAATACGCATGGCAGAAACTCAGGCGCGATTCCCTGACCGGTGTCTTCGACGACGATCTCCGCACCGGTGCCTTGATGTTCCAATGAGATCGTGATCGCGCCGCCTGGACCAGTGAATTTGACCGCGTTGTTTAACAGGTTCCAGGCGATCTGTCCCAACCGCACAGGATCGCCGTCAACCATGAACGGATCCTGGCTGGCGTTGAGTTTTATTGTGATTTGTTTGGCATGCACTTCGGCTTTTACTGTCTCCAGAGCATCAGTGAGGATCGTCAACAGTGAAACCGGCTGCTGGTTAATGGCTAGCTTGCCCATCTGAAGCCGCGAGAGATCGAGTAGGTCGGAAACGAGTTGCGACTGAGCGAGCGCGTTGCGACGGATAACTTCCGCGGCGCGATTAACGAATTGGCTGTTTACGTCGTCGCTGCGCCGCAGGATCTCCGAGTATCCGATGACAACGTTCAACGGATTCCGCAGTTCGTGTGACAGCGTCGCAAGAAACTCGTCTTTCAAGCGATTGGCAGTCTCTGCTTCTTCGCGCGCTACCTGCTCGCGTTCCAGTAATCGTGCTTTTTCTTCGAGGGCACGTTTTTCGTCCGTGATGTCGCGTGCGATTTTCGAAGCGCCGATGACCCTGCCGCTTTCATCTCTGATGGGCGAGATAGTGAGCGAAATATTGATTAATGTGCCGTCTTTACGCTGGCGAACGGTTTCGTAGTGATCAACGGAACGGCCGGAACGAATGCGGTTAAGAATCGCCTCCTCCTCGTCGTATAGCTCGTCGGGAATGAGAATGGTGATTGACTTGCCGATTACTTCGTCCGCCTTGTAGCCAAAAACACGCTCTGCGCCACGGTTCCAACTGCTGACGATGCCGTTCAAATCCTTGCTGATAATCGCGTCGTCAGAGGATTCAACGATCGACGCGAGCAAACGACTCGTTCTCTCCGCGCGTTTGCGCTCCGTGATCTCGCGCAGATAGACAGTGAGTCCGGATCTTGATGGATACGCATGCGCTTCAAACCACGCGCCGGGAATGATGCCCAAAGGCACTTCGAAGTGCGCCGGCTCCATTGTTTCCATGGCCTGGTGGAAACGTTGGTAGAGCATGCTGTCTACCGCATGTGGAAACACTTCCCAGAATACGCGTCCGATCATTTGGTCGCGGGGCACGCCTAAACGAAGTTCTGTTTGCCGGTTTACATTCGTGAAGCGCCATTCGAGATCTAACTGGTAAAACAGATCGGTGATGCTTTCAAGGATCCGAGTGGTGCGAGCGTTTGAAGCTTGCAATGCTTCCATCGTGGCGTCGCGTTCGCGGTTTGCTTCCGCGAGCTCCATTTCGTAAAGCCGCGCATTGCGTAACGCGATCGCTGCCTGATCTGCGAGGGCAGAGAGTTGCCACTCTTCCTCTTCGCTCAATGCGCCTTCGCGCGAAATCACGAGCAGACCGTTTAAGGCTTGTTTGGCGATGATTGGAACAGAAATCATCGGCCCCGCGGCTGATGGTGGAATCAGGTCTTGCAGGCTCTTGATTAGGTCTTCTTCGATGGCACCTGAAAAAGACGCGGCGAGATTACTGTCGATGCCACGCGAAGCATGGATCCGCATCCGGTGTTCGGAATCTGCGAGCAGGAGCATGCAGGCGCTGGCATCGACTAACTGCGCTGCGTTTTCCACGATGAGATTTAGGACCCGGTCGAAATCCAGAGATGTGGTGATAGCCCGATTGATTTCGGCTAGTCGCTTGTATGGGTCCTTCTTGCGCTGACCCTGCTGGCTCGTCTGGGCAATCACCTTTTAACAACAACGCCTTTATCGTTTATCTCCAGTTCGTGCTGCCGGTTATCGTGGCTGCTGCCCCGCGTCTTGATAATTCGAATCGTCCGTTTCATCTCAGTGCCAGGCGTGAAACCGAGCAGGACCAGGTTATCGCTCATATTTGAGATTTGCTGGTCGCTAATGTGGTGTACTTCAAACAGCTCGCGCATCTCTATCGTCATCATGCACGTAACGTTTTCGACCGCAAACCACTGCGTCAGTGCATACATAAAGTCCGCAAAGCGCTGCCTGTCCATACTACAGCGCTGGAGGTCGCCAAGGGCGTCGATCACAATTCGCCTGACCTTCCCGGTGCGAACTCGTTGGAATACTTCGGCCGCAACGCTGTCCAGTTGCATCTCCACTGGCGACTGGTACATGAACTCGAACTTACCGTTTCCGAGTAATTCCGTTGCGTTCCAGCCCAGATTGAGCATAATCCGTGCCATCTGCGAGGAATTCTCCTGGAAACCGACATAAAGGCCCGGCTCCTGGCGAAGGGCGCCTTCCTTGATGAAGTGAAGCGCCATTATCGTTTTTCCCGAGCCGCTCGGTCCGGCCACCAGTGTCGTACTGCCGCGCCAGAAGCCCTGCTCGATCATGTCGTCCAGACCGACGATGCCTGAGTTAACGCGTTCTACTTTCGGCTCGTAGGTTGGAGCCAGGCTCGGGCTCACCAACCGCGGGTACATTTGGATGCCCTCTTCGCTTATCGAAAACGCGTGCAGGCCGGGACTT
>DASRPN010000148.1:0-6552 GCA_035646355.1 Pyrinomonadaceae bacterium
TAAGGAGTTCCCCAGTATGTCGAAAATAATCAAGCTTTCTTTACTATGCTTGTTGCTGCTTGGTCTCAGCTCAATTGCGGCGGCGCAATCAACGACCACCGGCGCAATAGGCGGCGTAGTCAGCAATCCGAATAAGGAAGTCGTTCCCGGCGCTTCGGTAAGTGTAAAGAACGTCGATACGAACAAAGAGGATGCTGCTACGACCGACGACAGCGGACGTTTTAAAGTTGCGAACCTGCAACCCGGACGTTACGCCGTCACGGTTAACTCAGCGGGTTTCTCGCAGGTGACGCAGGAGAACGTGGTCGTCGAAGTCGGTCGTGAGACCAACCTCGAGGTTGCCCTCTCGGTTGGTCCGGTGACAGGCACAGTTGACGTGAGCGCCGAAGCTCCGGTTATCAACACCACGCAACAGGACTTCTCCAGCAACATCAACCAAACGTCGATCAACGAACTGCCAATCAACGGCCGTCGTTGGTCCAACTTCGCCCTGCTCACGCCGGGTGCGGTTCCCGACGGCAACTTTGGCTTGATCAGTTTCCGTGGTATCTCGGGCCTGCTGAATAACAGCACAATCGACGGCGGCGACAACAACCAGGCGTTCTTCGCCGAAGAGCGCGGCCGCACTCGCATCAGCTACTCGATCAGCCAGGCGGCGATTCGTGAGTTTCAGGTAAATACCTCGAGCTACTCGGCAGAGTACGGTCGCTCAGCGGGCGGCGTGGTCAACGCCATCACGAAGAGCGGTACCAACGAGTTTCACGGCGGCGTGTTCTACTACCAGCGCAACAACAAGTGGGGCGCACGCAATCCGCTCGCGACTCGCACGGAACTCATCAACGGCGTCTTCACGCCGGTTGGTTTTAAACCGAAGGACGTCCGTCACCAGTTTGGCGGCACGATCGGCGGACCAATCGTCAAAGACAAAGCTTTCTTCTTCTTCAGCTACGATCAGCAGAAACGCAATTTCCCGGGTCTGTCGATCTTCTCCAGCAACACGTTCCTGAACCTGAGCACCGCGAACAGGAACCTTCTGACCGCGAGAGGTTTGACGAATACCCAGATCGACAACGCGCTCAGCTTCCTGCAAAGCCTGTCGGGCCCACTCGAGCGCACCGGCGATCAGAAACTGTTCCTGCCGAAAGTGGATTGGAACATCAACGACAGGAACACGCTGACCGTCAGCTATAACCGCCTCCGCTGGGAATCCCCGGCCGGCGTGCAGACGCAGGCGACCAACACACGCGCGCGTGACAACTTCGGCGACGACTTCGTCGAGATTGATGCGCTGAACGTGAAACTGGCTTCGACACTGACGCCGACGTTATTGAATGAGTTTCGCTTCCAGTGGGGACGCGACAACGAAACTCAGTTCAGCCAGGCGCCGCTTCCGGGTGAGCCGACCAACGCTCCTGGCGGACGTTCGCCACAGACCTTCATCCAGAACGGGTTCTCGTTCGGTATGCCTGAGTTCCTTGAGCGTGCCGCGTTCCCGGATGAGCGTCGCTGGCAGTTTGCCGATACCGTCACTATGACGACCGGCAATCACACGTTCAAATTCGGCGGCGACATTAACTTCGTCAAAGACATCATCAACAACCTTCGTTTCCTTGGTGGTGAGTTCAGCTACACGGGCGCAAACTCGTTGCCGGACTTCATCATGGATTACACCAACTTCCAGACTAACGGCGCAATTCGAGCGCTGCAGACCAGCACGAGTGCGCTCCCAGGCTACTGTCCTTTTGTGGTGGTTACAGGGGCGACCCCGACAGCAGTAGCGCAACGTCGTCGCGCTGGCCAGTGCTACGCCGGCAATTTCACGCAGGGCTTCGGCGTGTTGGGTCTGACGATGAAGACCACCGATTTCAACTACTTCATCCAGGACGACTGGCGCGTGACGCCGCGGTTCACCTTGAATCTCGGACTGCGTTACGAATACCAGCTCAATCCTGACCCGATTAATGTCAACCCCGCGTTGCCGCAAACCGGCAACAAGATTGACGACCGCAACAACTTCGGCCCACGCATCGGCTTTGCTGTCGACCTGACCGGCGACGGCAAAACCAGTCTTCGTGGTGGCTGGGGTCTCTACTATGGCCGAGCAATCAACTCGACCATCTACAATGCGCTGGTTAATACAGGCGTCGGCATCGATCGTGGTCAGCGACAGTTTTCAGCGAGCGCCACGAACTTGCCGCCGGGTTGCACGATTGCGGACACCTGCGCGTTCCTGCCCATCTATCCGAACCTGCTTAGTGCTTCGAATCCGCCAGCCGGCGCAGTGCAGTACTTCGACGAGGATTTCCAGCTCCCGCAGATTCATCAGTGGGATATGATCTTCGAACGTGAGATTGCGAGAAACACCGTCGTCTCCGCTTCGTACCTCGGCAGCTTCGGCAATTCGCTACCGAACTTCGTCGATACAAACCTGCCGGCGCCGCGACGGCTCGTTACGCTCAATATCAACGGTGGACCGTTTGGTGGTCAAAATTACGTGACTCCGATCTTCGTCGGTCCGCGTCCGAACACGGCGTTCGCGCAGATCACGGAGATTCGCAGCAACGTCTACTCGAAGTATCACGCGCTCGTGCTTCAGGCCAATCGCCGGTTGACGGATGGCCTGCAGTTCCAAACCAACTACACTCTCTCGAGAGCATCCGACAACGGTCAAGCCTCGGTCACGTTTACGTCCAACAACCTGCCGTTCAACGCGTTCGATCAGCCGGGTGAGGATGGTCTCTCGAACTTCGATCGCAGACAGAAGTTCGTTACCAGCCTTGTTTACAGTCCGAATCCTTTCAGCGACGGCGCGGCCAAGCACATCTTTAACGGCTGGACAATCGCTCCGATCCTAAACGCGTTCTCGGGCGCCCGTTTTACCGGCAACATCAGTGGCAACATCGCACCGGCGAGCTTTGGCTTGAGCGGCTCGACTCCGGGTGGTGGCGCAAACGGCTCTGGCGGTGCGAACCGCTTCGCGCTGGTGCCGCGCAACTTCTTTAAGCAGCCGAACATTTGGTACGTGGACACGCGGCTCTCGCGCCGGTTCGCAATCACTGAAGGTACGAACCTCGAGTTCCTGGTGGAAGGATTCAATGTCTTCAACCGCACTCAGGTGACCTTGGTTCAAAGTACGATCTATAACTTGTCCGGATCGACATTGAACTTCAACAATCCATTTGCCACCACTACCGGCGCTGACAGCACGCTGTTCCGTGAGCGCCAAGTGCAGTTTGCGGTCCGCTTCGAGTTCTAAAACAGACTGGAAGCGAGTTCTCAAAAGGGCGTGCTGTTTCGGCAGCACGCCCGGTTTTTTTTCGTCTCACTTTATGGTTCAATCTGTCTTTTCCGAATATTGTGAAAGTCTTCATTACCGCTCGATGAGAGGAAATCCTACAAATTGGCCAATGAACAGTTTGATGTAACGATTATCGGCAGTGGACCAGGCGGATATGTAGCCGCCATTCGCGCCGGGCAGTTGGGTCTGAAAGCAGCAATCGTCGAAAAAGATAACCGTCTCGGAGGAACGTGCACGCTTCGCGGATGTATTCCCACGAAGCAGATGCTGATGTCGGCCTACATCTACGAAAAGATGCAACACGCCGCCGATTTCGGTGTGCAGGCGTCGGGAATTCAACTCGCCTTCGCCGACGTGCAAAAGAGAAAAGACAAGGTGGTGCTGAAAAACGTAAAGGGCATCGAGTACCTGATGAAGAAGAACAAGGTGACGGTGTTCAAAGGCACCGGCAAACTTGCGCTGCCGGGCAAAGTGGAAGTGACCGATGCCGAGGGTAAGAAACAGACGCTGCAAACGAAGAACATCATCATCGCTACCGGCTCTGTCGTCCGGCCAATTCCAGGTTTTGAAACTGACGGCACGCACGTCGTCAACAGTGATCACATTCTCGAATTGAAAGACGTTCCGAAGTCGTTGATCGTTATGGGCTCCGGCGCAGTCGGCGTTGAATTTGCTTCCGTCTATTCGCGGTTTGGAGCAGAGACGACACTCGTCGAATTGTTGCCGCGGCTCGTTCCACTTGAAGACGAAGAAGTGTCGAAGGAACTCGAGCGCAGTTTTCGTAAACGCGGGATTAAGTCGCAGGTCGATACCAAGCTTGAGAAGATGGAGAAGACTGAAACGGGCGTGCGTGTTTCCGGCAAAACGGGCAAAGGCGAGGCGGTGACTCTCGAAGCTGAGATGTTGCTCGTTGCCGTCGGCCGCATGCCGTACACCGAAGGACTTGGGCTCGAAGGAACGAAGGTCAAAGTCGAAAAAGGATTTATTCAGGTAGACGAGTTTCAGCAGACTGGGGAAAAGGGCGTGTACGCAATTGGTGACGTTGTGCCGACTCCTTTGCTGGCCCACCTTGCGTCGAAAGAAGGAATCGTCGCGGTCGAACACATGGCCGGGAAGAAACACGTGCGGCCAATCAATCTGCGTCTCGTGCCGAATTGCACCTACTGCGATCCGGAAATCGCATCAGTGGGCCTGACCGAAGCGAAAGCGAAGGAACAAGGTTACGACGTGAAGGTCGGAAGGTTTCCGTTCTCGGCTTCCGGCAAGGCGCGCATCCTCGGCGAAGAAGAAGGTTTTGTGAAGATCGTGAGCGAGAAAAAGTACGACGAGATAGTCGGTGTGCACATCATCGGCCCGCATGCGACGGAATTAATTGCTGAAGCGTGTGTGGCGATGCAGCTCGAATCGACTGCCGATGAGCTGGGTCGAACGATGCACGCGCACCCGACAATCTCCGAAGCGGTGATGGAAGCGGCGGAGGGAGTCCACGAATTGGCGGTGCATATTTAAGCAATGGACCAAACTGAGAAAAAGGAGCGGCAAGACGGCGGTGGCCGCGACAAACGAGGCCGGCGAAGACGTCCGGCGCGCGGGCGTTTTCAGATGCGCGTCAGCACCAAGTACGAGCCGCGCAAAGCCGCGGACGGCAAGCCGCTTAGCTGTAGCACCGAGACTTCGCTCAAGCCTGAGCAGCATCTCGATCTCTATCGTTACTTGAAGCTCACGCGTCTCGTCGAAGAGCGGCTCGTCAATCTCTACCGGCAAACGAAAGTCGTAGGCGGTGTGTTTCGCTCCTTGGGACAGGAAGCGACGGCGGTCGGCAGCGCATATGCTTTGCAGCCGCACGATTTCATCACGCCGCTGATTCGCGACCTCGGCGCAGTTCTCGTCAAAGGCATTCGGCCACGCGATATTTTTGCGCAGTACATGGCGAAAGCTGGTGGTCCATCAGGCGGAAAAGACCTGAACATTCACTTCGGCGACATGGATCGGGGCTTTATCGGTCCGATTTCACACCTTGGCGACATGATTCCCGTGATGACGGGCATCCTCTTGGGTGCGCGGCTGAAGAAAAAGAAGTTTGTCGGGGTGGCGTACATCGGCGATGGCGGCATGAGCACGGGCGCGTTTCATGAAGGACTCAACTTCGCCGCGGTACAACGTCTGCCGCTGATCGTTATCGCAGAACACAATCACTACGCGTATTCGACTCCCACCAGTCTGCAAACCGCAGTTCGCGATCTCGCCGAGAAAGCGGCGGGTTATGGCATTCCCGCGCATGTGGTTGATGGAAACGACGTTGTCGCTTGTTATGAAGTGACGAAGCATGCGGCTGATTATGCGCGACGTGGTGGCGGCGCCGTGTTGATCGAGGCGAAGACGTATCGTCGTAAAGGTCACGCCGAACACGACGATCAGCGCTACGTTGCAGAGGGTGAAGTTGAGTGGTGGGAGACGCATAACGATCCGATCGATCGTTACGAGCGATATTTGTTGGAATGTAATCTGGCGACAAAAGAACAACTCGAGGAGGTCGTTGCGGGCGTTCTCCGCGAGATTGACGAGGACTGCGCCTGGGCCGAGTCTTCACCCATGCCCGAGGGCCAGCAGGCGGCGTACGGTGTGTTTGATAACGACGTCGTACCGCCGGCGTTCCGGCCCGGAGTTTTGGAGGCGTAACTATGACCCTCAGAAGAGCACATCATAAATACAGACAACGTACCGAAGGTACCTCACTTACTGGAGGAAAAGGAATGGGATATGTGTATGCAGAGATCGAACTGACAAACGAAGATGACTTGGCGGTCCAGCGACGCGGCTGGGCTACGGAATCAGAAATACGTCGAGTTACGACGAGAGCACTGGTCGATAGTGGTGCGTGGGATCTTGTTATTAGCGAGGAGATTCAACAACAACTCCAATTGCCGTTGATGGGGAAAGAGTGGGTCAAACTTGCAGACGAGACTCTGCTGGAACTCGACTTGGTAGGTCCCGTGCAGGTTCGATTCGAAACCCAGACCATACTTGTCCGAAGTGCGCTTGTTATGCCGACGACACCGGAGGTCTTGTTGGGCGCCTATCCGATGCAGGGACTCGATGTATACATCGACCCAAAATCGGAACGGCTACTGGTACATCCTCAGACGCTGGACAATCCAAAGTCAAAAATTCTACACGTCACCCGAGGAGTGAGCTTGAGCATATAACATGTCCACAGCAGTCAAAAAAGAACACAAATCAGCGCGGCCGGAACG
>DASRPN010000149.1:0-4325 GCA_035646355.1 Pyrinomonadaceae bacterium
AAAAAAGGCTCTTGCACGGCACAGCCGTTGCGGTGTATATTGCGGGGCAAGAGAGACGGTTGGTGGATCCTCCGTCTCAAGTGGTTGCTGGGGTGAGGACAGTAACCACGAATATGGATGGGCGCGACGCACTCCCACGTATGTCGCGCCCATTCGCTATTTGTAACGGCTGAGTAGTTTCATCCGTGGTGATGGCCCCAAGATGCGCCGGCTCGAACTCGCCCTTAATCAAGAAACTCGACGAAGTGAAATCAATGTCGGTCGCGGGATCAGACTGAATCTCGCAGCGCTAATCTCACCGTCACTTCCGAAAGAACCACGCCGGATTGGAATCATCTCCAACGACAGAGTCTTTCAACTTTATGGCCGCGCCGTAGTGCGGAGGCTGAAGCGTGAAGGCTTCAAAGTTTTCACCTGGTTGATGCCCGAAGGCGAGCGTCACAAATCGTTTCGGGCGCTCGAAAATGCGGTCAAGTTTCTGAACGACAACAACTTCGAGAGAGATGATCTCGTGGTTGCGCTCGGCGGTGGCGTCGTCGGCGACCTCGCCGGTTTTGCGGCGGCAATTTACCTTCGTGGACTGCCGCTCGCGCAAATGCCTACGACGTTGTTGTCACAGATCGATTCGTCAGTCGGCGGAAAGACCGCGATAAACCTGCCTTCGGGCAAGAACCTGGTGGGCGCGTTTCATCAGCCGGCGTGTGTGGTGATCGACACCGAAACACTGATGTCGTTGCCGCCACGAGAGCTCGTTTCGGGCTTTTGCGAGATGGTGAAGCAGTCACTGATCGCCGATAAGTCTTTGTTTGAACAGACAGTTGCCCGGTTACGGCAAGTGCGACATAGCCGCCAGTTTCTGCTCACGTCTGATTTCGAGGACTTGATCGCTGCACACTGCGGCTTTAAGGCGAGTATCGTCGCTAACGACGAGCGTGAGTCGACTGATCGCTCGGATGCGAAGTCACGCCGCATCTTGAATTTTGGGCATACGACGGCGCATGCGTTGGAAGCAGTTACGAATTATCGAGTGTTTCGGCATGGTGAGGCGGTTGGTTATGGAATGTTAGTTGCGGGAGAGTTGTCGAGAAACCTGGGTTTGCTCGACCCGGGTGAGCTTGAATTGTTGCGCGAGGCGGTGCAACTCTGCGGGCCGTTACCACGCGCTGACAATCTCGATCTTAATCAAATCATCAGCGCGCTAAAGCACGACAAGAAAAGCGTCGCGGGGCAAATCAATTGGGTGTTGCTCGAGGGGGTAGGCTTGCCGAAGATCGTTGAGGGCAAGCTCATCAGTGCGAAATCGTTGCGACTCTCGCTGCGGGCCGGGTTACAGCAGGCGCGAGACGGAAGGAAAGTTCAAAGTAATGCGAAAATCAAGTGAACGTGGCAGTGGCCGACTCCAGTTCCTGATTGTAATGACCGTTATCGTGGCGGCGGCGTACGCCGGATATCTTTACATCCCCGTTTCGTTTCGTGCGCACGCTTACAAAGACCTGATGCAGCATTATGCTAACGTTGCGGCTACGCAAGGCTATGAGCCGTCATGGGTCAGTCAGCAACTGCTAAAGAGCGCGGCTGAACACGACGTGCCGCCAAACGCCGTAGTCACACCGCTGCGCCGCGACGAACGCGTCGAGGTACGCGTCCAATACGTGAAGCCGATCGAATTCCCGGGCTATACCTACAACTACGAATTCGATCACACCGTCAAGAGCACGGCATTCCTGGTCGTCAAATAATCTGTGGTTACAAACTAGTGTGGGGCGCCGTCGAGAAACGCTTTGAGTTTTCGTGAGCGTGATGGATGACGAAGCTTGCGTAGAGCTTTGGCTTCGATCTGGCGGATACGTTCGCGCGTCACCGCAAAATGCTGACCGACTTCCTCGAGGGTGTGCTCAGATCCTGTCGTACCAAGCCCGAAACGCATCTTGATAACCTTTTCTTCGCGCGGCGTGAGCGTCGCGAGCACTTCGTCGGTAATCTCGCGCAGGTTTGACGCAACTACCGCATCGGCCGGATTCAGGATCGACTTGTCTTCGATAAAGTCGCCGAGATGTGAATCTTCTTCCTCGCCAATCGGCGTCTCCAGCGAAATCGGCTCCTGCGCAATCTTCAAAACCTTACGCACTTTCGAAACCGGAATGTCCATCTTGCGCGCGATCTCTTCGCTGGTTGGTTCGCGGCCTAACTCCTGGACCAGCGATCGCGACGTACGAATCAACTTATTGATCGTCTCGATCATATGAACCGGGATACGAATCGTGCGCGCCTGATCGGCAATTGCTCGCGTGATTGCCTGTCGGATCCACCACGTCGCGTAAGTCGAAAACTTATAACCGCGCCGCCATTCAAACTTATCAACCGCCTTCATCAAACCGATGTTTCCTTCCTGAATCAGATCCAGGAATTGAAGACCACGATTGGTGTATTTCTTGGCGATTGAAACGACGAGCCGTAGGTTGGCTTCGACTAGTTCGCGTTTCGCCTGACCGGTTTGCTGTTCGCCGGTGGTGATCGCCGCTAGCGCCCGCTTGATTTCTACCGGGCTGACGAAGTGGTCGATCTCGATTTGTACCAGGCGTTTACGCGCGGCAATGATCCGGCGTCGAAACTCTTTCTGATCCTCAGGTTTAATCCCTTTGCGCGTCGACTTCTCGTTCAAACTGTCGATTTCTCGATCAGCCTCGCGCACGAACTTGTGCACGGCACGAATCGAGTTGATCAGACGCTGCCGAGCGCGCTCGGTGAGATTGAGCCGGCCCATCTCCTGCGCGATTTCGAGGCGGCAACGCGCGACTTTACGCTTCAACCGGGTGAGTTTCCGGCTCTTCTTTCCGCGTGAGATCTTTTGCTCCTCCTGAAGTTTTTCTAACTCCTTCAAGGTCATTTTGGCGTTCCGGTTGATGTTCTGAATACCTTCGATGGTCCACGCGCGATACTCTTCGGCCTTGTCTTCATCGCCGGTCAGTTCAGCCTGCTCTGAAAAGACGACCGTGTCGCGAATGTTCAGCTTGCCGGCTTCGAGCTCTTCACCAATGCGAAGCAACTCGCGAACGGCGATCGGAGAACGCGCGATCGATTTTTGAGTTTTTAATTGACCACGCTCGATGCGCTTGGCAATCGCCACTTCGCCCTCGCGCGTAAGCAGCGGAACGACTCCCATTTCTCGCAAGTACAGCCGCACCGGATCGTTGGTTTTTTCGAGGGCGCCGGCGGAAAGATCGAGTTCGATGTCTTCGTCGAGAGCTTCTTCGTCTTCGTCGGAGACAGTGGCAGCGGCTTGTTCGAGTAAACGTTCGTCGGAGTCGGCGACGGGAATGTTCGACCCCTCCAGCTTCTGGAGGACGTCTTCGATATCGTCAGGTGAGACGACGTTATCGGGTAGCTCACGATTGAGATCGTCGAACGTCAAGTACTTCTTGTCGCCGCCGAGTTCCAGCAACCGTTCCATTACATCATCGCGATCCTTGTCTTCGATACTCACCTTGTAAACCTGCCTGGGGAGACGTTTACATTTCAGTTGGATGTGCTTCCGAAATCGGAACCAGCGCACGCTGGCGTTTTTGCGATAGCAGCATGAATTCGTTTGATAAAGCGGCGACTTTTTCCGCGTCTTCCGCTCGTTCGGCCTCGGCCAGTTCTGATTTCAACTGTTCGATCTGATCCTGCACCTTCATAACGCGAAAACTAAAGACGCATTCGGCCGGGGTAAGGCTCTGATTTATCGCATGCAATTCGCGTGTATCCCATTTTCCGGAGTCGCCCATCATCAGGGTGGCTATTAGACTCGCAGGGATGTTGTCTGGTTCCGTCTTCTGAGAAAGACTGTCAAAGTCGACCCGTTCGCCTGTGCCCGTCAGTTCGATGACGGCACGAAAAATCGGGGCCGTCATCAAGTCTTCATAATCTTCCGGACGCAGTATCGCGAGGATCTCGTCACGCTTCCGATCGTCGGCAAAGAGCAACTCGAGCAGGCGCTGTTCGGCGATCGTCGGTGTTGCCGTGCGCCGTCCCTGGACCCTCTGTTTGGCATCGATGATTGGGCTCCTCGACCGGAGCGACATCCAAAGCTCGCGTCGCAACGTGGCGTCGGTAATGCGAAGTGCATCCATTGCCATATCAAAATACTCGCGTTTCTGGACGCTACTGTTGACGGCCTTAATGTAAGGAAGAACTTCTTCGACGGCCTCACCCTTCTCAGCGGGCCGGTGAAGATTACGGCCGCGCAAAGCATTCTCAATTACGAATTGTATGTGTGGTTGGGCCTGTGCTCGTCGCCGTTGATATTCAGTTACGCCAAACTTTCGGATGTACTCGTCGGGATC
>DASRPN010000150.1:0-22001 GCA_035646355.1 Pyrinomonadaceae bacterium
AAGAGAACGCCAGCTGATTGAAAACATTCGGCTCCAATTGCCCCAGACGAGCCGTTCGACTCAACGTTATCACCCGCTCGTATGTCTCGATCGCAGCCGCGTCTCTTGCCATCTGCGACTGTCGTATTGCCAACGTATACAGCGTCTCAGCCTGCTGCGCGACATTCCCACGCTTTCGCCAGTACTCAGCCTCGCGCGTGAGCCGATCGACAACGCGGTCGTACTCACCAAGAATCGAATAAAGACGCGTGAGTTCCTCAACTCCCGCTCTCAGACGTTCATCGTGACCAGCCTCGCGCCACAATTCAATCGCTGTCTCAAACTTTTCGGCTGTGAATCGCTCTGCGTCGCGAATGAGTTTCCGGTCGGCGCCGGCTTGAACCTTCTTCCAGGCCTCACCCCCAGATCGTTCTGCCTCGGTGATAAGTCGCCCCGCCTCTTTCAACAGTTCTTCACCAGTGCGTTTCTGTCCACTAACGGCCGTACTTGAAAAGAGAGTTAAGAAAACAATTCCCAGAATAAATACGCGATGAAACAGTTTCATTTACAGCCGCCTCCTCGGTTCTAAAGCATCAAGCTCCAACCGTCTCAAGTACGCGATCAAGCCCGGATTCATTGAGTTCAAGAATTATATAGCTTTCGCTTTCCCAACCGTGTTCACGCACAAACAGAAACGTTTGTTCCTTCAACCTCATCATCCCTACCGGTATCATCGTGCTCGGACCTTTCCTATCGCAGTCCGTAAAGAAGAAAATACTGTCCATCAATCCCAGGCCGCCTTTTTCGTCTGCTGAAATCCATCCCTTAAACAGGGAAACGTCACCGCAAGCCGGTTGTCCTGAGGCTGTTAGCTTTGGGTATTGCTTCTCCGCATCAAAGTAGTAAATGTGTTTGCCATTTACTATAGAACTGCTACGGTACAAGTCCGTGAGCGACGTCTCTACCTTCGCGATTGCCGCCGGCCTCTCGAGGCGCAGTCGCTCGAGTTCAGACGCTTCTACACCATCAAAGATTTGCTTAATGAACGAACCAATCTCCTTTCCTTGCGTGCTGCCGGGCTCGATCGCGACGAAGGGTTCGATCTCTTGTCTGGCAGTTACGGCAACGCCGATGATGTCGTGAACAGGATCTTTCGATGCTCGTTTCGGGAGATCGGTCATCAAAGCCCAGTTAGTTCCCGAATGCGCTTCGACCTTGACAACTTTCGAGGCCGTCAAGGTGGTAGACGTTCCTATGGACGACCAGAAGAACCACGAAGTCGGGGCTTCTCCACACTGCGTGAACCAAGCTTCCGAGAGATCTGCCAGGGAGTGGTGTAAGACTTCCTGGGGTTCAGGGCTCTCAGGGTAAATGCTTTCAGCAACCTTGAGTGGCTTGGGCCATGGATTCCACCAGCCGCCGTTGCCGTATTGAGCGAAGGGGACGAGCGTTCCGTCTCCTCTCAACATGCCGATCAGGAATGGACTTGCACGATCATGCTGAGCCGAAACGGGAGCTTTATCCACTGCGAAGAGCGCCAGAAATGACAAGGTAAGTACCAGGAGTTTTCTCATGCGATGATTTTAGACGGCTTCGATCAATACTGTGCCGGGTTGAACCTCATCAGTGCCGGGGTTTATCCCCACTCGCGTCTGTGGTTTGGCACGGGAGTATAATGACCGAGCTATGAAACTTCTCTTAACTTCCGTTCTTTTCCTCTTCGCTTTTGCTGCGGAAGCCGTGGCGTGTTCGTGTGCTCGAGCTCCGCAACCCTGCGAAGCTTATGCGGACGCATCGGCCGTGTTCGTCGGCACTGTGACTCTCAGTACGAGAACCAAAATAAAGGAAGGCGATTATGAATCTACTAAACGACTGGTTCGCTTTCACGTCGATCGCCCACTCGTGAATGTAGAGGCCGGTGACTTAGAGATCATGACGGGTTTGGGAGATGCCGATTGCGGATACGGCTTTCGACTCGGCGGTCAATATCTCGTTTATGCTTACGGTGATGACAAGAAAACGCTCTCAACCAGTATTTGTACGCGGACGCGTCCGTTGTCACACGCCGACGCCGATCTTGAATACATTAGCGGACTCTCGAAAGCACCTCCCGGTGGAACTATTTCCGGTGAAGTCAGACTTGGCCGTTCTAGTGGTGCGTACGAGAGATTGGTGCCTCTTAAAGATGTAAGGATTTCGTTTGCAGGACCAAAACAATTCGAAGTCAAAACAGATGCTGAGGGTAAGTACAGTATCTCGGGTCTTCCGCTGGGTACGTACAAGATCCGCATTGATGAGCCCGAAGGCTTGAGCACTTACAATCCCGAACAGGAACTAAAACTCACCGGTCGCGGATGTCGCGGGGCTTACTTTCTTCTCGAACCTGACACACGAATCACAGGGAAAGTACTTGATGCTCAGGCAATGCCGGCCGCAGATGTGTTGATGGAGCTTGTCCCTGTTGCTCGAGAGGGCGAGGCCTTTCCGTCGTATGTCAGGACGGACAAAGAAGGACGTTACGTGATGAAACTGGTGAGGCCCGGCCGTTACTATCTCGGTGTCAGAGTTGCCGGCTCGGCAGGTGCCACTTACGTTCCCTACCCACAGACTTATTTCCCTGGAGTGAAAGATCGATCACAAGCGAACGTTATCACCATCACCGAAGGCCAACGCATCGATTTAGATGAACTGATTTTGCCGGCCAGATTTATTGATCGAACTCTCAATGGAATAGTTGTCGACGAGGATGGAAAACGTGTGGCAGGCGCAATTGTGTGGTTAAAAGAAAGACAGTATGACGACGCCGACATGCCGTATCGCAGAGAAACCGACAGCGAAGGTAAGTTCTCCTATCCGGTCTACGAAGGAATTAGATACTCGCTCAATGCATACGTTGAGTCCGGCGGACGTCAGGTAAAACGATCTGCGCCGTTCGAAGTCGTAATTGCCTCAAACCAGGAACCGATTAGACTCGTCCTCAAAAAGGAAAAGTAGTCGTTCGATTAGAAAAGTTATCTCTGCGTCCCCCTGTGTATCTTTGCGATCTCTGTGTTGAGAATTACGGCTTAACGCAGAGGGCGCAGAGATATGCAGAGAAAGTGCTTCAACATAACCGCATTCAGCGAGGCGAGGGGTGACGCAACGCATACAGGAAAGTTCCGAACCGCCCGCGGAGAGTTCTCTTCATCGGTCTCGACGTTAAGTGCACAAACGCACGGCGATGGGGATACATCGCGCGAAAACCTTCCACGCGCTCGTCGAGTTTAGCTGCTTCTTGATCACGACCGATCTTGTGCAGCGCATTTGCATGCGCGGCCAGTGAGTCAACCCATATATAACCGTTCTCTTCTCCCCATGCCTGTTGCTTGATCTCTAACGATCGACGCCGCAACGGCTCAGACTCCGCAAACTTGTCTTGAGCTTCGCAAATCTCCGCAAGACGATCGAGTGCCTCACTGATCGGAATTTGAGCATGCTTGATTTGGGCTTCGAGCTGCTTGTCGTGGGGCCGTCGTTGCAAGCGTGCTGCATCGGCGGCAGTGTGCAGTCTAATTTTTTCCTCGACGATTGCGAGTCTGCCGCGGGCAAGATCTTCCGCCTCCGGGTAGCGGCCTCGTGCGTGACAAAATACAGCAAGCTCATCAATAGCGCGTACGATCAGAAACTCCTTTGGCTCGTCCAGCGCTTCAGAAAACTTCAACGCTCGCCGGTACAGTTCTTCCGCTGGCCCATACTTTTCCTGTGCCTCATATATTTTCGCGAGCTCTTGAAAATAGTGTGCGAGCGATGCGTCTGAAGGACGATCCGCTTCGCGAATTTCCAACACTCGTTCAAACAATGGTTCAGCTTCGCTGTAGCGATGTTGCTCAACGTAGAACCTTGCGAGCCACAACGCGGTGGAAGTGTAGAGCTCGCGGTCGGGCCACAATTCCGGCTTCTCAGTTTCTTCGAGTGCCGCGCGATAATGCTCCTCGGCTTCCTCGTGTCGTCCTTGATCCTTATAGAGTCGCGCGAAGCCCATGTGCGCCGAGTGAACTTGCGTGTTTGGTTGGGGCAAGTTTAACGCGTCGTCCATTTGAGCGCGATAAAGGAGTTCGGCTTCCTGAAATCGCTGCTGCTCCTGGTAAAGCAGCGCGAGACTGTACCGAATAAAACTCAAATGGGACCGATCAGGCGAGCGCTCAGCTTCAGCTATCGCGCGCTTATAAATCTGCTCCGCTCCAACAAGATCTCGCGCGTTTCGCGCATTCCGAGCTTCTCTAGCGAACGCCTCGAAACGCTTCGTCTCCGCCGGCTCAAGAGTTGGATAGAGGGCGGCGCGTAACGCCTTCCCCAGTCGAGTATTTCCGAAATTCATTTCCTTCAAAAACCTTGACGCACTTTTAGTAGCAATATACATTGCGTGCGTCTCAAAGGTTCCAAGGTCAGTCTTCCTTTCACAAAAATAAAATATGCAAAAGCGTTTGATCGGAAACGTACTCCTCCTTAGTTTCGCCTTGATCTGTGCTGCTCAATCGACCGTCGCGCAAAACTCGCCCTGCGCCGGTAAGCCGGAAAGCGGTCTGCCCCTGCCGAGCACTTTTCTGCCCGCGAGACTCTCGCAGTTTCAGGCACAGCTCAAAACATTTCTGACGAGCGCAAAGTATCGCGATCTGAAATGGTGTGAAGACAAGAAGCTGCGCGACACTGGACCATTCGGCAACGGCGTCAGCTATGGCGTCCACCCAACTGTCAAAATTTATTACTCGCCTAACGTCATCGATTGGCTCTTACACAAGGATCGAAGCCGCTTGATCTCAGACGGATCGATGATCATGAAGGAACGACAACCCCAAAGCGGATCCCAACAAGCCGCACCTCGAGCAGGTGACGTATCTCGAATGGCTTAAGAGTGGTTATCAGAACGAGATCGGTACGAGTTCACGAGCGCAGACGTGCCAGAATTGTCACATGCCTACGAAGTACAGTAACCACGCAGGCACGCTGGTCGTTCCTATGATTCAACAACCGATCGCGTTTATCGAAGACACTCAGTATCCGCAAACGGGCAACCGGTTACCGGATGACAAGATTACCGTTCGCTTTCGCAAAGAGGGTTTTGCGCGTCATCAACTGCAAGGTTTGAACATCACTCTCCTGGAACTGTTTCGACAGTTCATGTCGCCTTACAAGTCGAACGGAACCAACATCCTCGCTAATTCGATCCTCGGCGTCAGACAGAACGACTACATGTCCGGGATCGATGGGCTAACAAACTCGATCGACGCTTTTGTGCAACAGGCGCGAAACGCGACTGCGGAAGTTTCAGTATCGCCGGCGACGATCAGCAATCAAAAACTGGTCGCGGATGTGAGGGTCACGCCAAAACAAGCAGCGAACACTTTAACATGGTGTTCTTCCCTGTTCTTTGGTGTCAACTCATTGCGCGAACAGTTCAGTTTTACGGAGTTCTAATCCAACTCTCGAGTAATATGTACCTGAGGTATTCGAGCCCATGCGCAATTTGGTTTTCAACTCCGTCTTTGTTAACGACTATTCTTGCCCTGGAACTGGTATTCGCACCGCCTTTCCATCTTTGATGATGAACCTCAAAAATCCCTTACTCATTGTTACTGGCGGTCCGCCGGCTTCATAGACTTTTCCCTCCACAAGAGTTGCGGGAGCACCATCGATTGGTATTTTCTGAACGAAACCCGCAGGTACTTTCCCGTAGGTGATGGCGGGCAACTTATCTATTCGTCCATCGTCAGATGATTTCGGCCAGACTTGCCAAACGACTACATTCTTATCCGGATCTTGTCGGGTATAAGGAACATTCTGATTCTCGGGTGCGACCTCTTCTACGAAGAAAAAATCGAGATAGTTGACGTGCCCTCGCTCAAACGTAAATGACGGCGGAATATCGCTGCTCATTGAAATGGTGACGTGGTACTGGCAAGCTATCACTGGCAGAACTACAACCAGGACCATCAGCACTAGCTGAAGTTTGCCGAGTCTCCTGTTCCTTTTTAACTTGATTATCATGACAACAACGCTCCCACGAACTTAGAAGTTAAGGTTTGTCGGACCACAAGTGGGTCTGAGGTCTTGCGAAGTTAGTTTCGCAGTGAATCTCTATCCCGCTAAGAGGAAGATCAAAATTTGAGACCCGTCTCGGGTTGGTCCTACTTTGTCGAACTCTGGTCGGATAAATCGTTACGTGATACCAGCGTCCGTTGATCCGTCCCTCGAAATCCCATCCACCTGGATGATCAATGAAGTTGAGGTTCAGGAATTCCCAGAATCCTGCCCATTCAAGATCCGCCTTTATTTGCTTGAAGCTGCGATTCTGCCGATCTATTGGCCGTCCATTGTCAGCAAAATTCCAACCAATCGATTTGCCAAGTTGCCTCCAGTCTTGCAACCGCGTATTCCAACTGTCCGCTGAGTTGCAAGGATCAGGAAGAGGTGTAGGGCGAGGCTGTGGTTTAGGATCCTGCGGGCAACGCCCGCTGGGATCTGACTTGCGAACTGGGTTGCTTTCCACGTAGGCGAAGAAATTGATGCCTCCTAACAACCCGATCGGATCTTCACTGATAAAGCGCCCGAGTTGTGGATCGTAGAAACGGGCGCGATAGTAAAGCAGTCCCGTATCAGGATCTCGCTCGCGGCCCGTATACGTGTAGCGCGTACGCGCGCTGCCGGCATTGTTGCCGAACGAGTCGTAGTTCAATGTCTCAACTACTGTGCCGCTCCCATCCGTCAGCGACGTCGTAGTGCCGAGATGGTCCGTCAGGAAATAAGACACACCAGTTGTCGCGTTTGTCTGGCGCAGATGGTTGTCGACGCCGAGACCGTTTAGATAACTGGTTGTTACGGCCAGACTGGAGTTGAGGTCCAGCAGCACATTGTCGCCGTCGTAGACGAAACGTTCATCAGCGCCCGCACTGGTGGTGCGTTGAACGCCGCGATCGAGAGCGTCGTACTTGTAGTTAATAGTCAGCCCACTGGGCAGGCTCACCTGCTTCAACCGGTTCTCGCTATCCCAAGTGAAGTTTCTGGTGCCTGGACCATCTGTTCGCGAAAGCATGTTGCCATTGTTGTTGTAGCTGTATGTTGCCGATGCGGTGCTGGTGAGTTTGTTGACAGCCTGATAACCGTAAGTGGCGCTGAGGTGAGAGCTGGTGCGATTGCCGACTGCATCGTATCCGTAACTCTCGTTGCCGCCCATCTTCAGCACACCGGTCAAACGATCAGCAGCATCGTAGTTGAAGCTTCGATTACCTGAGGAACCAAGCCAACTAACTATCTGGTTGGCATTGTTGTAGCCATACTGATGGATCGCCAGTGTGGCGGGCGACTTGGTATGCGCCAGTTCGAATAAACGGTCCAAGCCATCATAGGTCAGACTTGTCGTCACGCCATTCGGTGCGACGCGGCTCGTGAGACGATCCACTGCGACTACGGACCACCAAAACGCGCGGCTGCGTCTCGCGTGCCGGCATGCTGGCGATGGTCTTCAAGCTGACAAAGACGGCCGAACAAAACTGGCGCTTGCTTAAGGGGCATACGTTATTGGCCCAAGTGGTCCAAGGCGTGAAGTTCAAAAAACGGTATAGAAGAGGATCTAACGAGGTCGCTGTCTGATTTGTCCGTACCAACTTTTGACAAAAACTCTCTACTGCTCCGGTTGCGCCCCCAATCTCGACTGGTTCCGCGAGAGAATGAAACATGGTGCTTTAATCGTTCAGCGTACCACTGGAAGTTCCACTTCCTCCGCAGGCATTCCGAGCCGTTCCGCTTGTTCATATCCAATCCAAAGCCATGTGTCCACCTCCGATGGCTCAAGGCTGCCGCTGAGAACACGCCAGAAGCGATAAGTGTGATTAGAGTGGATTACGCTTCGTGCGAGAGAACTTAGATCGACCGTTTCGAAGTCCCCGGGCTGAGTAACTTCTAGTTCGATCATCTTGTATTCGTTGGGGCTCAGTTGCGCCAATTCGATCCTGCTTATGGCCTGAGTGTCAGCTTCTTCGGTCTCAAAGCCAAACTCTTCCTCCAAGGGGTCGGCCAACTGCGCGATCTCAGTTTGAAACTGGGAGTCACTCTTGGACTGAGACAGCGTTGAGAGAAGCATGTACCACGTGAACCACTGGCTCTTATTGTGCTGATTAACCAGGAAGCGCCGGGCCCAATGGTACAGATCCGTCGCCGCGTCATCGCCATAGGCGTCGACAATGATCGTGAACGTCCCCTTAATCAGTCCCTCAATAGCCGTGCGATACTTCTCCTCAAAATCCGGATCCGAATATCCCGAAAGGCCCGGAGCGATACCTTCTCGGTCCCGCTCCCAAAAATAATTTGCTGCTCGCAGTAATCCGTCGGGCCGGCGGGCCATTTCGCTGGGAACGCCCATTCGGTCGAGGAGCGGCTGGCAGCTTCGAATTCCAAGTACGCGAAACACATCTCTCCAATACAACATTTCCTGTATGTCTGAAACGTGGATTTGTAGTGGCATAGCTAATAAGCAAAAGCAGGTAAAAGGAGTCCTGGAAGGGAGCCTCCGAACAACGCGCCTCCAGTCAGGACGCCCCCGACGACGTACCCTCCGACTGTAACCTTTACCCAGAAGAGGTGTCGCTGACGAGCCGCTTCAGCAAAGGCGTCTAATTCGGCTTGGGTTTGTATGGGAACCCTAGAGTGTGGCGGACGCTGCAGTGCCGGGTTCGGTCGACTTATAGGCGAAGGCGCCGGTTGCTTTCTCGCGGACCAACATTGGCCCGGCGGTCGAGGGCCGCCTTTCCCCTCACAGTTCCTTTTCCATTCATCAAGTAAATCGCTCAAGCGCTTCCGCCATCCCTCATACTGTTCCTGGTGGCCTTCTACCGATCCGAAACGAGGATGCGGTGTGGATTTCCGCCAGTGTGACCATTGTAGCCCCTGCGGATCATTCCTTAAGTCATTGCCTCGTGAAGTTAAAGTATTAAAAGCTTCCCAAATAGCCTTGATAAGGTCTTTACACGAGCGCTGCTGCAAGCCCGAGGGATCGGTGTAATTGACCGGGCTATTTGCGACATAGGCGTAATAGTTGATCCCACCGGCTAGCCCGATCGGATCTTCACTGATAAAGCGCCCAAGTTGCGGGTCGTAGAAACGAGCACGATAGTAAAGCAATCCCGTATCAGGATCTCGCTCGCGGCCCGTATACGTGTAGCGCGTACGCGCGCTACCGGCGTTGTTGCCGAACGAGTCGTAGTTCAGTGTCTCAACTACTGTGCCGCTCCCATCCGTCAGCGACGTTGTAGTACCGAGATGGTCCGTCAAAAAATAAGACACGCCAGTTGACGTATTTGTCTGACGCAGATGGTCGTCCACGCCTGGGCCGTTCAGGTAACTGGTCGTCACGGCCCCACTGGAATTGAGATCGAGCAACACATCCTGCCCGTCGTAAACGAACCGCTCATCGGCGCCTGCACTGGTTGTGCGCTGGATGCGGCGACCAAGCGCATCGTACTTGTAATTGACCGTCAGCCCACCGGGTAGGCTCACCTGCGTCAAACGGTTCTGGCTGTCCCAAGTGAAATTTCTGGTGCCCGAACCATCAGTTCGCGAGAGCATGTTGCCATTGTTATTGTAGCTGTAAGTCGCCGATGCCGTGCTAGTCAGTCTATTGACCGCCTGATAACCGTAAGTACCGCTCAGGTGTGAGTTGGTGCGATTGCCAACCGCGTCGTAACCGTAGCTTTCATTGCCACCCATTTTCAACACACTAATCAAACGATCAGCGGCATCGTAGTTGAAACTACGATTGCCTGAGGAGCCAAGCCAACTAACTATCTGGTTGGCATTGTTGTAGCCATACTGATGAATCGCCAGTGTGGCAGGCGACTTGGTATGCGCCAGTTCGAATAAACGGTCCAGGCCATCATAGGTCAGGCTTGTCGTCACGCCATTGGGTGCGACGCGGCTCGTGAGACGATCCACTGCATCGTAATTGTAAGCAAAATTCTGGCTGGCAGCGTCGGCGAGGTTCGTCAGTCGATCGTCCACGTCGTACTGATAGGTGGAGTAGGAAGCGCCACCTACAGTCAAGCCAGTGCGATTGCCATTTGCGTCATACGAGTAGCCGAGTGTTTGCCCCCAAACGTCGGTTGTGCTGGTGATGCGATTGCGCGAGTCGTAAACGAAACTGACCGTGCCGTTCTGATTAGCAGCCGAGGTAAGACGCGATAGGTCATCGTAACCATACGTTGCCGAAGTCGAATCGGGATACGCAATGTTCGTCATCCGGTTCAAGTCGTCGAAGGTATAGGTTGTGATGGCGTTGTGGTAATCGGTGCGCTGAGTGCGATTGCCGACGGCGTCGTAAGCGTAACTCATGGAGGCACCGCCGCGAGTAGCCTGTAGCAGTCGCCCAAGCGGATCGTAACTGAACACATACTGCTGGCTCAGTGCGTCAATCACCTTCGTGTTTTGCGAGCGGGCGTTGTACTCAAACTGCGTAACCTGCAAAGCAGGATCGGTGATCTGTGTCACCCGATTAGCCGTGTCGTAAGCGTATGTTGTATCTCGACCGGCAGTGTCGGTTTTCTTAGTGACATTCCCGACTGCGTTGTACTCGAAAGTTTCCTGAAGTCTGGTGCCGCCCGAGAATGCCGGCGGATAGATGATCTTCTGTAGGCGATTGAAGGCGTCATATTCGTAATCGGTTACTCGCGATAACGCATCAGTGGTCGACGTTCGATTCGACATGAGATCGTAGCCGTAGCCAGTGATGTGATTCAAAGGATCGGTCACACTGGTCAAGCGATACGCCGCATCGTAAGCGAAGTTGGTCTCGCTACCGCGCGCATCTCTCACCTTCGTGCGACGACCGGCAAGGTCGTAAGTAAATTGAACAAAGTTTGTGTCGGGATAGATGACCTTTTGCAGTCTTCCTGCGGCATCGTATTCATAGGTCGTTATGTGACTAAGAGGATTGGTGACGCTGGTGAGACGCGCACGCATATCGTAGGCGAAGTTCGTGGTGTTGTTGAGAGCATCCTGTACCTGAGTCAAACGTCCGCTGGTATCCCATGTAAACGTCGTCACTTTATTGCGCGCATCGGTGACGGTTAATACCTGACCGCGGCTGTCGTAAGTGTAAGTCGTCGTATTGTTCAGCGCGTCTTTATACGTTAAGAGATTGCCAGTGCTGCTGTAGGTGTTTGTAGTTACGCCGCCCATCTGATCGGTGCGTGTCAACACTTTGCCGAGCGAATTGTAGGTATAGGTGACCGTGCCGGTCGGATCGACAACCGTGAGTACATTTCCAGCCGTGTCGTACGTGTAACTGGTAATGCGACCCAACGCATCAGTCGAGCTCGTCACGTTCAGCTTGTTGTCGTAAGTCCAGGTGGTGACTTGCGAGCCGCCGCCACAACTGCAAAGACCTTCAACGCTGGTGACGACGTTACGCGCTTTAGTTTTGTCGAAGAAGTATTTCGTCACGCGTCCGAGCGCGTCAGTCACGTCCGTTCGCGTGGCCGAAACATAACTCAGCGTGTAGAGCTCAACGCCACCATGCTTTTGGGAGGTGGTGGCGCGACCTTGAGAGTCGTAAGCGTGCGCTTCAAGGACGTTACCAAGTTTGTCGCTCACAGACGTCATCCTCAAAGCGCCGTCGTAAGCAAATGAATAGCCCGAGTTGTCGGCGTAAGTAACGGTCAGCAACTGACCACTACCGCCGTAGGTATATTCCGCGATGATTCCCGTTGTATCGGCAATGGCGGTCACACGCCCGTTTAGATTGACTAGGAACGACAGTATTCGTCCAAAGGGATCGGTCACCGACGACAGCTTGCCGCTCACATTGTATTGCAGACTGGTCAGGTTTCCATTTGCATCGCTCAGTGAGAGCAACCGGCCCGTGCTGTTGAATTGATGGACGGTGCCGTCCTTTAAAGATAACGCGTACCCGCCTGCGTTAGATGTGATCTGGCCATGGAAATCCCCTTCGAGAGGCAGAAACGAACCCGACGAACCGAGCGGGCGACCGAAATAAGTGGCCCTTCCACCAGCCTCGTTCAATCGAATCGTATTAGCATCGTAGACCTGTAGCGACTCGTCGAATGCTGACGTCCAGCCCTTACCAAACAATCCGGTGCTGGTGGCTTGGCTGTTGTAAGTTCGCTGCACAATGATCTGATGACCGGCGCCTGGCAAGACATGGTCCATCTGCTGCAAATACATGTTGCCGGTAGTAACATCTACGGGCTCTCCCACAGCCTTAGGTCCACTCGGAGGCTCCTCATCGTCACACGATCCCAGATTCGATCCGTCTCCTTCCACGTGCAACGTCACAGTCGTATCTGAACACTTCTGTAGGAGGTCGCAGATCCGGTATACAAAACTATCTGTACCGGCGAATCCAGCCGCCGGGGTGTACTGAAATTGATCCTGAGTAAAAAAGGGACCCGACAAACCAAGCAGTGAACCGTGAGCCGTACCAACCACGACTGAAGGCGTGCCCAGTTGATCGCCGTCAGGGTCAGTGTCATTAACCTTTACTGGCCCGATAATCGTTGTTCCCCGCACCCTGTATTCATCCGCTCCAGGCGTGGGAGGATTGTTAACGATGTTAAGACTCACGGTCGCCGGTGCGGAACAGAGACCCAAAGAATCACAGACTTTGTAGGTAAAACTGTCGGACCCGGTATAGGGGTTAGCAGGGTCAAACCGCTTACTGTCAAATGGGTTTGGTGGAGTCGGAAGGCCGTTTACAGTGCCGTGACTTGGAGGATTCAGAAAAACCCAGGTCATTGAGTCACCGTCAGGATCGAAATCGTTAACCATCATCGGCCCGATGACGGTGTTGCCATGAACTGTATAGGAATCGTTAACCGCAGTCGGCGCCTGATTGACGACGTTGATGGTCACTGTGGCCGGAGCGGAACAAATGTTAAAAGCAGCACAGGCACGATAAGTAAAACTGTCGATGCCTACGAAACTGGAATCGGTAAGTTGGTACTGAAAGGAACCGGCGGTTAGGCCGGAGATGGTTCCGTGGGTGGGTTGAGTTACGGCTTCAGCCGATATTAACGGATCGCCATCTGGGTCACTATCATTTGTCAATACGTTTCAGACTGCTCCGCTACCATGGCGGTTGAAAGTATCGTTGTTTGCGACAGGTGGGGAGTCGAATGCAGGGGCCATAACGTGCGCCTTGCCCTTCAAATACACTGAGAATCCAAGAATCAGGGAAATGAATACAAATCCAATCAAACTTAAGCCGTTATTCGGGTGAGTCATGGGTGGTCCTACACTTTGAAGTCCGTGACTAAGACGATTTGACTAGTAAGTTTGCGAACATCGGGAGCCCTGTTTTTCGATGCTGATGTGAACCTAAGGTCGCCCTGGAAAGATTCTTACTGAATGAGTTCGCGCATGCTACCTATGAGCAAATACACATGTCAACGAAATTGTTCGTTTTCCAGCGTCGACCAACAGCACGCCTTAGACTCGACTTCGTAGGCAATGAACTGGACAGATCGCTCAGCGCAAATCAATACTTTTTGCGAGATGCTCTGAACGTTGATCTCGCAGTTCGCGGAACATTCTTCGTTACCAGGTGTCTAACCCGTTCATGATTCCTCAATCGCGGCGACGTCTGCTTTGGCTGATGTGTTGCGGCCTTATTAGTAGTGCAGTTTTATCCTGTGCTTCGACGAATCCGCCGCGAACTCCCGCCGTCGCGCAGGTCGCAAACACACAAATCGAGAAAGCGCCCGTCAACCGGACACCCGTGATTCACGTGTTCGTCGCACTCGCTGACAACGTCAATCAAGGCATCGTCCCTGTTTCAGCAACTCTCGGTAACGGGGACAACGCGGCGACGAATCTCTACTGGGGGGCAGCCTTCGGCATCAAAACATTCTTCTCACGAAGTAAAGATTGGGAACTCGTTTCAGTCACACCCAATCCGAGTGAGACCATTCTTGAGCGTTGCATCTTCAAACACCGGCGCACTGCGTTACACATGATCGCCGACGCTTATCGAGGCAAAGAAATCTCACAAACCACAATGGACTTTCTTGAAGCAGCCGCCGGTAAACCCGGCGAGAAGCTCAACGCCGGGAGCGCGGAGTTTCACACCGGTGGTAGTGCAGACCTCGTCGCGTACATCGGACACAACGGCCTGATGGATTTCAAACTCAATTCTCACCCGCAGCGGCGTGACGATCGCGAACGACGCGCAATCATCCTCGCCTGCGCGAGCAAGTCTTACTTTTCTTCGGCGCTCCGCGAAAGCGGCGCGACGCCCTTGCTTTGGACCACGAACTTAATGGCGCCCGAGGCCTACGTTTTGTCGGCGGCGATAGATGGCTGGCTCAAAAAAGAGAGCGACGAACAGATCCGACTGCGTGCGGCGGAGGCTTACAACAAGTATCAGAACTGTGGCATTAAGGGCGCGCGAGCGTTGTTCGCCACCGGCTGGTGAAACCAAACCACCTCACAGCAGCGTTTTCAACTGACCGATAAACTATCGAAGCCCCGTCATTCCCCGCGCCAAAATGCCCAAATGGGTCGTTTAAACGAGATTGCAACGTGGCCTATCAATTGAACATGGTCAGCAGCGTTGCCGGCGCAGGTGCGATCGCTTTCAGTCTTAAAGATACGGACGAAACCACTACGGCGTTGCCCGTCGCTCCACTTCCGGACCAGATAAAACGATTCCCCAAAGAGTAAGCTACGATTCGGTTCCCGGTTCAGGCGCATAACGCTCATGTAGCTTAACCGGCTTCGACTTCTTTCGTAGCCGCAAGTTCAGCATTTCCACAAACACAGAAAAGCCCATTGCGAAATAGATGTAACCCTTCGGAACGTGATAATCGAACGCTTCGACGAGTAGCGTTACCCCGATCAGCAAGAGGAAACTCAAAGCCAGGATCTTGATCGTCGGGTGCCTGTCGACGAATCCGCCGACTGGAGCCGCGAAGAGCATCATGAAACCAATCGCGACGACCACCGCGCTGATCATGATTCCAACCTGATCGACCATTCCGATCGCAGTGATCACTGAGTCGAGTGAGAAAACCGCGTCGAGGAGGATGATCTGAATGATAACGCTGAGGAAGCTCGCCCGTACGCTCTTTGAGGCATGACCTTCCTCACCTTCAAGATTCTCGTGGATTTCAAACGTCGCTTTGCCGAGCAGGAATAGTCCGCCGCCGATAAGGATCAAGTCGCGGCCGGATATTTCCTGATTCAGGACTGTGAACAGCGGAGCCGTCAGGCCGATCACCCAGGAAAGTGAGAACAGCAGGGCCACTCTGATGAAGAGGGCGAGGCCGAGGCCGATGAAACGCGCACGCGGTTGCTGTTCTGCCGGCAGCTTTCCGGCAAGAATCGAAATGAAGATGATGTTGTCGATGCCAAGGACAATTTCGAGCGCGAGCAGAGTCAAGAACGCGACCCACGCTTGTGGATCAGTGATCCATTCCATGCAAAAGTTTCCCCTTTCGGATGCTCATAATCCTCAACAACATAACTAATAGCAATAGCGGACCAAAGATAATGAGCTCGGTGAGACAGATTTGTAGCACGTCCAATGCTGCATCCCAGATCGACGTTTTGCTCCATGTGTAATCAATCGGATTCGGTATCAGGAGCTTGTAGCGGTGGTTAGTGAATGGCCAAAACAATGCGATGCCGCGCGACTCGGTGATCAGATAATCGAGTAGTCCGTGTGAAGCGGTGGCGGCGCTGAATGCGATGAAACTTCTCAGGTTTCGCCAGCCTGTTATTAGTGCTGTAACCGCTCCGGCAAAAAGCGCGAACACGAACGAATGCGTAAACCCGTGGTGCCAACCGCCCCCACCGATGTTCAGCCAGTTCAGGATGTAATCAAAATCAGGGAAGACGGCGAGAAAAGCGCTGATGCACAGAAGCTTCCACAACGACGGTGCTTTGCCATGGACCGCTGCGGCCACACTTGCGCCGACCAGTGAGTGAGCAACGGGAAGCGGCATTATGATCGGCTGCTGATCTTAACCATAGTCTGCGAGCCCGCTCATTCTACACCAGCTAAAGTGACGAAACTGCGTCATTCTGTGTAATCTGTGGACCGAAATGCGACTGCGGTATCGACTTTCGCGGCATGGTACAATCGGCACATGTCCAAGACGGTCACCACAATAGACCAACACTCATCAGTTGCGCTTCCCCCTGAAGCCCTTGACGCACTCGGCGTTGAGGCTGGCGCAGAACTGGAGGTCGAGATTGTTGGAAAGGCGCTGGTCGTTCGCTCGATAGAAGAAGCTCAACGCTCGCGCGAATTCATGAGCACCTTCGAATCAATCCTCTCCAAACGGCGCGACGCTTACGAAGAGTTAGCAAAAGGCCCTGAGCAATAGTACTCCTCTCTAATGATACTTCCGGAGAAGCTCGACGTCCTGACGGTTCACGCGAGATGATCGCCGAAACCGGCGGCACAAGTGGAGTTAGAGACGAAGCTCTACTCGAGTCGGCCCTCGCCGCTGCTTACAATCGTCATCATTATGAGAGCGCCGATGTAGTGAGTTGTGCGGCGACATACGCGTATCACTTGACCCAAACCCAGGCGTTCTTTGACGGTAAACGCGTCGCTGCCGCCGTCACGGAAGCATTCCTGGAAACCAATGGATTCGAGTTTACAATGTCGAACGAAGAAGTCCCCTCCTTTTTTCTCGCTATCGCATCGAGCCGGGTAAGTCGCGATGAAGTTGAACGACATCTGCGAGAAAGAGTGAAGATAAAAGAGAGTAGTGACTAAGAGTCTCAATCAGACGCGTCTTGAATCTAATGCGAACCGTTAATGCAGCACGATACGTCACGCCGCTCCGCGAAGGGGGATCGCTGCCGGCGATCATTGAGGCGGATGATGAGGGGATGTATGTGTTGAAGTTTCGCGGGGCGGGACAGGGGCCGAAGGCGCTTATCGCTGAGTTGATCGTTGGGGAGATTGCCAGGGCGGCGGGGTTTTTGGTCCCAGAGTTGGTGTTTGTGGTCCTCGATCCTGAGATTGCGAAGACGGAGCCCGATCCGGAGATACAGGATCTGATCCGTGCAAGCGGCGGGCTCAATCTTGGGTTGGATTATCTGCCTGGGTCAGTGATGTTTGATCCAGTTGCGGACAAACTGGATGCCGATCTTGCTTCGCGCATCGTGTGGCTCGATACCTACGTCACGAACCCCGATCGCACACCTCGAAACGCGAACATGCTGATGTGGCATCGCAAACTCTGGTTGATCGATCATGGCGCGGCCTTGTTCTTTCATCACGCCTGGACCAACATGGAAGACCGCGACAAGCGTCCGTTCCATATGATTAACGAACACATACTGCTGCCAATAGCAGACTCAATCGCCGCAGTCGATGAGTCCATGACGGCAGCGATCAAGGAAGATGAGATAAAGCGAATCGTCGACCTGGTGCCGGATGATTGGATGGAGGACCACGCGCCGTTCGCGACGATCGCGGAAAACAGGCAAGCTTACGTCGATTACCTGACGAGACGTCTCGACGCACCTCGCTATTTTGTTGAGGAGATCATTCGTGTCCGATAAATACAGGTATGACTATGCGGTGGTGCGCGTCGTGCCGAAAGTCGATCGCGAAGAGTTTATCAACGCCGGCGTAATCGTATCCTGTCCCGATCGGTCGTTTTTGGAAGCGCGGATCAAGCTCAACGAATCGCGACTGCTCGCTCTCGATCCGACGATCGATCTTGATCTGGTTACAAACCATCTCGCGGCAATCCCGACGATCTGTCGCGGTGGCGGCGAAGCGGGATCGATCGGTGAGCTGCCGCAACGCCAACGTTTTCACTGGCTCGTCGCACCGCGCAGTACAATAATTCAAACCTCACCCGTGCATACTGGACGGTGCCACGACCCCGCAGCAGCATTGGACCATCTCGTTGCCACCATGGTGGATGCGCAGTCATAACATTACTGCGTGAGCTTCGCCCAACTCGCAAGATCGAAGCGGTAGCCCGGTTTCAACCAGTAGTGCCAGGAACCGTTTCGACGAACGTTGTCGTAGATCGCAACCTTGCCGGTGCCGATCACCTCGAATGTATTCTTCCGAACAAAAATCCTAATGGGTCATTTAACAAGGACGCGCAGGCCATGCGGATCCGCACGCTCAACACCACCGACAACGTTTGTGATCGGGAGTCGAGCATTGAACCGGCCTCGTGTGCCCCCTTGCTGAACACGGATGATGCCGACACCTGGCGTGCTACCAACCGAGTTGTTGAAGGCCGGATTATTACCTGTCAGCGGATTTGGACCACGCATCGACATGAAAATGAACTTCCCGTCCGGGGAAATGTCCAGCAAGTCGGGTGCGGGATCATTACTTATCGAACCAACTAGACTGAACTGGTCAATGACCGCGTTGTTTCTCGTATCGACGATCGTCATGTTGTTTCCAAACCGTTCGACCACCCAGAGGAAACGCTCTCCATTGGTAGCAATCGCGCCGTGCGAGTCGGAATTCGTTCCATCGTGCGAGTAAACAAGACTCGGCGCCGGCGTGTTAGGCGGATTCGAACTCAAGTAGCCGCGCAAAGGAAAGGAGTAAAGGTCTGCTTCTTTGGCACCACCAGAATTGATGTACATCTGTCCGTTAGCCTGAACACCTCCGCAGCCGTCCGGATGCACGATGTTCTTGTCATACTCGGCTATGATCGACATCGGCGTGGTATTCGGATCAACGACAAACAGTCCACCGCCCGCTAACGTGATGAACGCATAACGATCGCATTTGTCGATCACGGGACAAATCGGTCGCGTGTCGGGCCGCAGTACGGCGTCCTGACACGGTGCTCCATTCGGCGTCGTACACGTTGCCAGGTTAATGGTTGCAGAATTGTCGAGCGTGAACGAATTGGTTTGATAGTTGGTATTGATCCGCTGCAATAAGCGGCCGTTTTGATTTGCGACCACGACGAAAGTTTGATCGTTTGACGGCATGGCCGCGTGTGCCTGCGCGCCAACATCAAGACACTGAATCGGCGCCTTCGTCGTGGTGTCCATAAACAGCACATGCCCCGTTCCAACGAACGAGATGACGGCGTGCGAACCCGCGCGGTTGAACGCAAACATGTGCGGACGGACGGGCGCAGTGCCGGTTTGGGCCACACACAGATCGCGCGCGGCGCCGCCAAGATCCACGACAGTCGGAACTGCCGCTGACGCTTGTTCGCCTAACAGGTCCTCCCCCTTGTACGTGTAAAGCCGGCCACCGCTGTCCAGCGTGCCATTGCCGTCTTCATCTCTTGAGTTCGATTGATCGATCACCCACACCTCGTATTCAACGGTGTCGCCGTCGTCGTACGCGGGAAGTGTCATTGCGGAGTTGATCGCGACCATTGCGGCCAGGATGCAGAGGAAAGCACCGACGTAGATTCTGCGCTTCATGGTTGAGGTCCTCCAGGGCTTTTAGTTAAGACTTCAACCTATAAGCGAGAAGGAGAGGAAAAGCGGCTCAATCGACTTGTGGACGAACGAGAAGATGACCAAATGCGAGGCTGCCCCTCGAGGATCCGGTAAAGATGTACGGGCGGTGACCGGTCTCGTTAAAGTAACTTGCGGCAACTCGTTCCACTGCTGTGCGTGAGGTTTGATCGCCGAGGACTGCGACAGTCCCACCGCTACCGCCGCCGGTAATCTTCGCACCGAACAGTCCAGCATCGGGTCCTTCCTTGCGCACCAGGTCGACAAGGCGATCCGTGCCGGAGGAGTTCAGACCGAGTGCGGTGTAACTGCGGTGCGACTCGTACATAAGTTCGCCCAGTTCGTTGAGCAGGGGTTCCGGATGGTCCAGGAGTTCAACGAAACGCTGTACTCGTGCGTTTTCATAAATTGGATGTGAAGTTGATGTTCTCAAGGATTCAGGCAATTGTGCGAGATATTCGTTCTCGAGTTCTGAGGGTGAGATGTTTGCCAGATATCGTGTTTGTGGACGCAAATCGGAGATCGTCTGCAATCCTGCAAACGTCGCAGCGCGCACCGAACCATAATCTGCACCAACGACCGAATGACGTATTCCCGAATCCAATCCCCAAAGTCTTAGCCTCGCCGGCAGCTTGATCATCCGCTTAATTTCCGCCGGCTGGCAGAGCAATAAAAGCAAACGATCACGCTCGCCGAACACGGCTGTCATCTGGTCCATCACGCCGCAGGGCGCGCCGACCACGAGGTTCTCCACCTTTTGACAGAGCAGCGCGGTGTCTCTGCCCTCGATCGCTAGGTCGAACGCTTTCGTCACGGCCGTCATCACCGCAACTTCCAGAGCCGCCGATGAACTGACGCCTTTTCCCGGTGGAACACGAGTTGAGATCAAAATGTTCGCGCCCGATGCGAAGCTCGCATGAAGTTCGCGCATCAGTACCAGAAACACACCTGCAACGTATGCGGCCCAGCGATTTCCGCGTTCTCGTTGAAAGAACTCACGCGCTGCTTCGTATTCCACTGGTCCATCGAAGTCACTCAACTTCATTGTAAATGAACGACCTGGCTCGTTCTCTATCAGAGTGACGATCTTGAGGGTGCGCGACGTATTCAACTGAACTGCGACAAGAGTCGCTTCCGCAATCGGATACTCAAGGACGTGCGAACCGGAGTAGTCAGCGATTCCACCCATCACGTCCAAACGTCCGGGAGCGCGCGCGACAATCAGATCCGCGTTCGTATCGAACAATCCATTGGCAGGAGAAAAGTGGTTAGTGTCGAGATTGTTCAGGAGGTTGATAAACGGCTGCACATCAGGTTCCTGCGACGCGTTGCCCTGAAGGACGCGATACATGGTTAATCCCGATCCATTAAGCCGCGCTTCGTGAGCGCCGCTTGTAAGAGAGGTCCGATACTGGCTCGAATGCGTTCGTTGGCGTAACCCGCCCAACTCACGTCAGGCTCCACGGCCAGACGCGCGCTCAGTGGACCACCAGCAACGTCCGTGACAATCACGCCTGCTTCGCGTGCGATGAGTTCCGTACACAGATCGTAAGGATGACAACATAACAATCTCGGCAACCCGCGTTCAGTCGTGACTCTCTCGAAATGCGCTCGTAAATCAGCAGTGAAACGATCGTGCCCAGCGATCAACTCATAAAGCTGACCGGCCGTCGACGTGTACTGATCTTCGAAGCACTGCGATTTGCCGGACTGCGGCGGACCAACTGCTGCGCGGACGATCTCATCGTCGATTGCGGCTAGCACATCTCGCACACCAGGAAAGAAACGCGCGACTTGTGAATAGCTGTGAGTGATATCGCCGGCAGTTGATGGATGCAGTTGCAGCGTCGCGTGTTCGCCGGTCAACCGATTGAACCGTTCAGCTTGAAATCCCTCACCGCGAAAAGACCACAAAACGTCAGACAGGTGTTGCTTCGCGAGCGGTATTTCTGTCTGGACGGCGAGCTCGATGTCATTCAGCCTCGTATCCGGACCACGATTTGGTGCGACGCCGGTGAGTATCCAACCGCTGCGCTTCTGATACATCAAGCAACGCGTGCCGTCGATCGGATCCATAATGATGCGCCAAACAGCATCAGACTCCTGCGTCCCGCGCGGCAAAACGATCTGGCCGTCTTCCAACCCCTCGGCGATGAGCACCAGCGGCGCGTGTGGCGCCACTTCTCGCTCGAAGAAGTCGATCAGCAACTCTTCGCTCACACGATCGAGCGCGAAGATCGTATCGCCCTCCTGTTCGCTGACGACGGTTGCAAGCTGGTCCAAAGTCGCGCGTTCACAGGCTTCGACCACCGCAGCGCGAATCTGTTCGTGCAGCCGACGCACTGGTTGAAGAAGCTGCCGAATGTCGTGCGCCGCTTGCTCCGTCATTTCATCGACTCTTTGTAATGGACGTTCGATTGTGCTCGCAGCTCGGCTGCTTTCTCTTCTGGTGAGGTGTCGCTGAGAAAATTGCCGCCACCGATTTCAGGTCCGGCGAGAAATTTCGACAGGTCGGGTTTGCGCAACGGCGGGTGAAACTCGATATGAAAATGAAACCCACT
>DASRPN010000151.1:0-5689 GCA_035646355.1 Pyrinomonadaceae bacterium
CAGATGTATTCGATGATGGTGCAATATCAAAAAGCACAGAGTCTGAGCCACTGAAACTGCCCAGCGGCGGTTTCTCCGAGTTTAGGATTGAAGGGGACGTGGAACCAAAGTTGCGCGTCCCCTTTGACGTTAATATTGGTCCTTTGTTCTTGGTGCTTGTACTTTGTTAGTGGTCAACTGACTACGGACCACTGACTAAATACAAAGAAACCAAGAACAAAGTACAAAGTACGAAGAACAAAACCATTGAGTATCGTTCGGGAAGGTATTCCATTCATTCTGGTTCCACTGTTGGTGAGTATTGCTACGGCAATCCTCGGATTGTGGTATGTCAGCGTGTTATTTCTGATCGTGGCGGCCTTTATGGCGTATTTCTTTCGCGATCCGCATCGTGTTCCTCCCGACGATCCGAATGTTGTCGTAGCGCCTGCTGACGGGCGCGTCACGCGCGTGAAACCAGTGGCGTCGGAACCGGGATCGCCGACAGTTGTCAGCATTTTCTTGTCGCCGCTGGACGTGCACATCAACCGTTCGCCGATTGCCGGGACGATTACAGACTCGGTCTACACGCGCGGGAAGTTTCTGATGGCCACGAATGAGATGGCAAGTCTGGTTAACGAACAGAATGCGCTGACTATTCACGGCGAGATCACAGTTGTTTGTAAACAAATTGCCGGGATACTCGCCCGGCGCGTAGTTTGCTGGAAAAAGGCTGGCGACACGTTGGCCTTGGGCGAGCGTTTTGGCATGATTAAGTTCAGCTCGCGCACCGACCTGGTGCTTCCGGCTAACGTAAAGGTCACCGTTACAGAAGGTACGCGCGTGCGCGGTGGCACAACGGTGATTGGGAGAATCTTATGAGTGCCAAGTCAGAGGAATTAGATCACGAGCGTCCGAATCCGGCGCGACGGGGATTGAAAAAGGGCCTCTACTTAATTCCTTCGGCGTTTACGGCCGCGAACATCGCCATGGGCTTTCTCTCCGTGATGTCGTCGCTTCGCGGTTTTCAACTGTTGGGTGGTGCGAATCCTGACGTTTGGGCTGCCTCGGCTCACTTTAACACCGCTGCCATAGCGATCGGCTTCGCACTGCTGTTTGATATGGTCGACGGTCGTATCGCGCGCCTCACGAAGACCACCACTGAGATCGGCATTCAACTCGACTCAATAGCAGACGTCGTCACTTTTGGCCTCGCGCCCGCGGTCCTTGCTTACGTTTGGGGCTACGGAATTACTCTCGGGAAGGGAGAGGAGCTTCACCAACTCGCATGGTTTGTGTCGTTTATTTACTTGATGTGCGGCGCGTTTCGTCTCGCGCGCTTTAACGTCCAGGCATCGCGGCCACGAGTCATGGCTGAAGGTGCAGTAAAGACGGACAAGAAGAGCTTCGTCGGTTTGCCGATTCCAGTCGCGGGCGGTTTCATCGCCGCACTCGTGCATTTCTCACCTTTGCCACTCATCTATTTCGGACCAGAGCGTGCGAGAATCTACGCGGTACTGCTGATGGTGTTGGTGGGCATGCTTAGTTTAATGATGGTCAGCACGCTCCGTTTTTCAAGTTTCAAAACAGTAGGCACTAACACGCGGAGCATGCGTCCGATCATTCTCGCGCTGGCGTTGCTTGTGCTCGTCTTTCTTTACTCGAAATACGTACTGCTGGCGATCGTGGTGATGTATATCCTGCACGGACTGCTGTCGCGCGTGGTTGGCGTCTTTTGGCGACGCAGCGATTCTGCCGAAACAAAAATTGAACCGAACCCGGTAAGACGATCCTAAGGTTTTGCAGCGGGCGGTTTTGCCGCTGAGCCTGATGGATGCGCGAACGCGAGTAATCCGTGTTCGGTAGTAACGATCACAGCGTCGCCAACCAGGATCGGCGAAGCTGAACTGGTCAACTCCTCCTCGGTAGGAAGCGAATTAACCTGCTTCCCGTCTTTCAACGACAACACGACCGCTGATGTACTTGAAAGTGGCGTAAACAACGCCGCTTCCGCGACAGTCAACGGCTGCGATGAAATTCGTCCCGGTAGCTGCTTTTTCCAAAGCATCGCGCCTTTGTCGTTTAAGAGATAAGCGAAATTATCCAGCGAAGAGGCCAGCAGCATGTTGCCCGTGAGTGTGACTGCTTCAACACCCGCTCCCGTCCGCTTGCGCCATTTCAACCGGGCTCTGTCAGCGCTGACGGCATAGACATAACCATCACCAGAACCGAAATAGACGTTTTCACGATCGACCGCGACTGGTCCACGTACGGGGCCCTTCGTGCGAAAGCGCCAGAGCAGTCGTCCGGTTGATTCTTCCAGTGCGAGCAGCGACCCGTCTTCGCTGCCGAAGTAAACGCGGCCGGATTTCAGAACCGGCTGGCCGGCGAACGGTGATGCGAAAGGTATCGACCACAGAACACCGCCCGTATGTTTATCGAAAGCGTAGGCGCGGCCGTCGCTGCCGCCGGCAAACACTTTGCCGCCCCCAAGAGCGATTGCGCCTTTCACCGGCGTGATGAGTGGCGTCATCCATTGAGTAACACCACCTTCGCGACTCAGCGCTCGTAACGCGCCACCGGGACGGCGTGGTTCGGTCGGTGCTCCAGTAGTTTCCGAAGCAACGTAGATCGCGGAGTCGTCTGCGACGGGAGATGCTGAGAGTTCGCCGCCCATGTCGGAACGCCAGTAAAGTTGACCATCGCGGGCGGTGAGCGCAACGATCGTACCACCCGCCAGCGGCAGGTAGATGCGCTCTTTATCGAATGCGGGCGTGAGGTTCAACGTAGTGTTTGACTGGTATCGCCAACGCACCGTCAAAGGCTCCGACAAAAGCACGCCTGAGTCCGCGGTTGCGCGCAATGTGAAGATCGCGGAAAGTGCAAACAGCAAACAAACCAGTACCATCCTTTGCTCCTTAGCGCCTTTGCGTGAGATTTGTTTTATGAGCGGCTCAAAGCTTATTTCCCGCAAAGACGCACAGGCGCAAAGCAGTATGAGTTTTTTCCGATCAAACCGTGTTTGTGTATAATCAGTCACTCTCTTATCCACGTTAACAAAATCAGGCGCTGAGGTTTTCTTGAGTAACGTCCCGCAGCACGAAACAGTAATAATACTTGACTTCGGATCACAGTACACACAACTAATAGCCCGGCGCGTTCGCGAAGCCGGCGTATATTGCGAGATCCTTCCGTTCAACGCTTCGATCGAAGCCATCAATGCGCGATCGCCCAGAGGTTTAATCTTCTCGGGCGGGCCTTCATCTGTTTACGACGCGAGTGCGCCAAAGCCGGATCCAAAACTACTCGATTCGATCGATTGTCCATCACTCGGGATCTGCTATGGCTTTCAGGTCTTCGCACGCGAGCTTGGCGGTGCTGTCGTCGCTTCGCCTAATCGAGAGTTTGGTTACGCGCGCCTAAAAGTCCTCGACGTTACCAGCAGGCTCTTTCAGGGTCTGCCAGCTGAGATGGACGTTTGGATGAGTCATGGCGATCACGTGACGGAGATTCCGGAAGGCTTTCATGTGACGGCGTTGACCGACGACGCGCTGAACGCGATGGAGAACGAGAGCCGCGGGATCTATGGTGTGCAGTTTCATCCCGAGGTTGCCCACACGCCGCTCGGTGCGCAGGTGTTGCGCAACTTTCTGTTCTCGGTTTGTGGTTGTCGCGGCGACTGGTCACCTGAAGCCGTGATCGAGGAGCAAGTCGCGCGCATTCGCCAACAGCTCGGCGACAACGGACGAGTAGTGTCGGGGTTGTCTGGCGGTGTTGATTCGACGGTGGCGGCGGCGTTGGTCCATCGCGCCGTCGGCGATCGTCAGACGTGCATCTTTGTCGACAATGGATTGTTGCGCGAAGGTGAGTTTGAGTCGACGCTTGCGCTGTTGCGGCAGAGCATGAAGTTGAACATCGCAGGCGTTCGCGCTGGAGAGTTGTTCCTCGAAGCTTTACGTGGCGTGACCGATCCGGAAGAGAAGCGGAAACGCATCGGTAAGGTTTTCATCGACGTGTTTGAAACAGAAGCACGACGACTTGGCGACGTCGGTTATCTGGTCCAGGGGACCTTGTACCCGGACGTGATCGAGTCTGTTTCAGTGCGTGGTCCGTCAGCGGTTATTAAGAGCCATCACAACGTTGGCGGGCTGCCGGAGAAGATGAATCTGAAACTGATCGAGCCGCTGCGCGAACTGTTTAAAGACGAAGTGCGATTGATCGGAAGAGAGCTTGGCGTGCCGGAAGACATTCTGGGTCGACATCCGTTTCCTGGTCCGGGGCTCGCCGTTCGGATCCTTGGTGATATTACGGAAGAGAAGATTCGTCTGGTCCAGGCCGCCGACAGGATTCTCGACGAGGAGTTGCGCCGTGCCGAGTTGTACAACTCAGTCTGGCAGGCCTTTCCGGTTTTGTTGCCCGTGTCGACTGTCGGTGTCATGGGTGATGAACGAACCTACGAGCGTGTCGTTGCCATTCGTGCTGTCACCAGTGTCGATGGCATGACTGCCGACTGGGCGCGCCTGCCGCACGATCTCCTGGCGCGAGTTTCTGGCCGAATGGTTTCTGAAATCCGAGGTGTTAACAGGGTTGTTTACGATATAAGCTCAAAACCACCGTCAACCATTGAATGGGAATAAGACCACATACAAATGCAGGATCGACAATTCGTACACCTACACCTTCATACTGATTACAGTCTTCTTGACGGCGCCATTCAGATAAAGCCCCTTTCCAATCGCCTTGAAGAATTGGGAATGCCGGCGTGTGCCATGACGGACCATGGAAACATGTTCGGCGCGATCTCTTTCTACAACGCGATGAAGAACAAGGGCGTGAAGCCGATCATCGGTTGTGAGACCTACATCACGCGCGGCAATCGGAAAGAAAAAGCCGCGAGCGCGCCGGGTGAAAAAGCAAACTTTCATTTGATCCTGTTGGCCCAAACCTACGAGGGTTATCAGAACCTCGTGCGCCTCACGTCGAAAGCTTACACGGAAGGCTTCTATTACAAGCCGCGCATCGACAAAGAGTTGCTGGCCGAACATAGCAAAGGGCTTATCGGTCTCTCGGCGTGTATGTCGGGCGTGCCGTCGGCGATGCTGGCACAGGACAAATGCGATGAAGCTGCTAAAGCGGCTATCGAGTTTGAAGAGATACTCGGAAAAGGGAACTACTTTCTCGAGATCCAGGAACACGGGCTTGAGCCTCAACGCCGGATCCGCAAATCGTTAGTCGAGCTTTCGAAGCGCACCGGTGTGCCTTTGGTCGCTACGAACGATGCGCATTATTTGATGCCCGACGATGCGCGCGCTCACGATGTGCTTCTGTGCATTGGGTCAGGCAAGACAGTCAACGAAACTAATCGCCTCAAGTATGGCACTCCCAACTTCTATGTGCGCTCGGCTGAAGAGATGTGGCGCATCTTCGGCGACGAACTTCCCGAGGTGCTCACGCGCACGGTCGATATCGCCGAACGCTGCGAGTTGAAGTTGCCGACGGACATCAACCATCTGCCGCAGTATCCGATCCCGCAATCAGGAGAAGGACTGTCCGAGGATGCGTACTTCGAGAAGGTCGTGCGCGAAGGTTTTGAACGCCGGCGCCAACAGGTCTGGGATCCGATCGCGGCGCGCGGGGAACTGAAACAACCGCTCACGGATTATCAGACGCGATTGACGAGCGAGATTCAGATGATCAAGCAGATGGGGTT
>DASRPN010000152.1:0-33088 GCA_035646355.1 Pyrinomonadaceae bacterium
CTCCATAGGGACCGGGATTCCCAGGGCGCCATGGACGAGCGTCAGGTTTTTCCTGATAACGTGGCTATTTATAGGTATTGGAATCGACTTGGACAGCAAAATGCGGCTGGCAGGCTCTCGAAGTGAGTCGCGGGAGAAGCCAAAAATACGACGCGCGCCGGACAGGCGCGCGATTGAAGCGGATTTTAGTAGTCCCTGGAAATCTAGAGCTAAATCGAAGGCTGAGGCGCGAAGTTGACGTAACTGCTGGCGCGGTGCCCGCAGCGTCTCCCCAGACACCAACCCGCGCCCCAAGGCCTTCGTGTCGACTTCGATGAGGCGATCCAGAAGTGGGTTGTCTCTCAAAATCTCAGATAAATTTCGTTCGACGACCCAGGAGATTTCCGAGTCAGGGAATCCCTGACGCACGGCGGCGAGGGCGGGGAGGGTGTGAACAATGTCGCCGATACTCCCGAGCTTTACGATTAGAAGCCTCATGGCAAGATCCTCATGCGACTTGCTCTAAGAACTCTCTGTGCCTTTTTGCGTCTGCCTTTGGGCCTTTTGTGACTCTCAGGTCCCGCCAAAGTAAATAAATTTCAACTTTGCGTCCGCGACTTTCTTCCCGGCTTTGAACTTGGTGAGAGTTCCTTCAAGCACTGGCGTCTCCTCGCCCTGCCACGTTGCTGCAAAGTCGCCGCCTTTTAAAAACTTACCCGAAAACGTGTAATAGACGCCTTTCAGTGTCACAGTCGTGAAAGTGAAATTGCTTTGCTTGACGATCACGGTCCGAAAACGAAACGAAGTGCCGTCGTTCAGTTGCAGACCTGAAGTCGGGAGCCGCCTCAGTTGTCGCATGTTGAGATTTATCGCACTGAAGTCGGAGAAACCCGCCGGAGGTTCACCTTCAACCCAGAAGGCGCCGCTTGGATCGAAACGCGACTTCTGTTGGGCCGACACTGACGCCGTCAACGCCACTGCTACGAAAACCATCGCAACCGCTGTTAGTCGTCTAAGCATTTATTGACCTCCGAGCCGGGTCAGGATCGCCGACGTTGAATGATCTTTTGGATCGCCGACGATCGCCACACGGCCGCCGTAGGATCGTACCACGGCGCGCTCCGGAACTGTGTCTTGGGTGTAGTCGGTGCCTTTCGCATGGACGTCGGGCTTGAGAGTTAATAGAAGTTGCTCCACAGTCGGTTCGTCGAAGATTGTGATGTAAGTTACAGATTCGAGTGCAGCGACGATTTCGGCGCGTTCCGTAGCGGGCATGATAGGACGGCCCTCGCCTTTGAGTCGTTCAACCTGTGCGTCGGAGTTAATGCCGACGACGAGCACCTCTCCCAACTCACGCGCTCCTGCGAGGTAACGCACGTGCCCGACGTGAAGGACGTCGAAACAACCATTGGCGAGGACGATCCGCGCGCCTGAGGTTCGCGCTAACTGCACGCGCTCCAGCACCTCTTCGCGATTCAGAATTCTGGAATCGTTTGGCAGTAACATCGCCAGCGACATCAATCGTTTTCCGCGTTGAGAATCGAATGCTCCAACTCGGCGGCTGTAACTGAAGCGGTCCCTCGTTTCATTACCACGAGTCCGCCGGCGTAATTTGCGAGTCGCGCCGCATCCGCAAAAGACGCATCGGACGCGACCGCCAACGCGAAGGTCGCGATGACTGTGTCGCCGGCGCCTGTGACGTCGACTGATTGTTGGGCTCCGACGGCGGGAATATGAATTGGCGTAGCGTCGCCATCCAACAACATCATGCCTTGCGCGCCACGCGTCACGAGAAGCGCGCGGTGGCCCAGTTTGTCTTTGAGACTTTTCGCAGCGAGTTCCAATTCATCGGTGGACTCGATGGAACGCCCGATCAGGTGTTCAACTTCGTCTTCGTTCGGTGTGGCTGCGGTAAAACCAGTGAACTTTGACAAGTGAAAACGGGAGTCGACCAGCACCGGTTTCGAACTTGACTCGCGGATAAAAGCAACAGTGCGATCGTCTACGACGCCATAGTTGTAATCAGAAATGATGACCGCGTCCGTGGCAGGCAACGCCGACTTCAACTTGTCTAGAATCGCTTCGCGCGGCAGGCGGTCGCCCAGATCGGCGTCTTCGTAGTCGATCCGGATCACCTGTTGTTTGTTTGAGTGAGTCTGGCCCGCGAGAATTCGGACCTTAGTCGTGGTCTGGATCTTGTCAGAAACGCTTACACCACCAACGGCCACCCCCGCCGCTTCGAGCTTTGCTCGCAATTCCCGACCGGCTTCATCATCTCCGACGACTGAGATCAACGACACTCGCGCGCCGAGCGACGCCAGGTTCATCGCGCAATTTGCCGCGCCGCCGGGAACTGTTTGTGTCTGCTCATGCCGCAGAATGAAGACCGGTGCTTCGCGAGACACGCGGCTGATGTTGCCGTAGAGAAATTGGTCGGCGATTGCGTCGCCGACAACAACCAGCTTCCGACCCGCGAAACTACGGACGATCTTAATCAGATCCATGGTCAACAATGGACTTTACGGCTTCCAACAAATTCTCACAAACGAGATCCGGACGGTGTTTCCAGGCGTGACTCTGATACTCCCACTCGCCCCGCCCATAACCACTCAACACAAACGCCGATCGCAATCCAGCATTTCGCGCCAACTCGATATCGCTATAGCGATCACCTGCCATCCAACTCGACTCCAGATCGATCTCAAAATCCTTCGCCGCCTGCAGGATCAAACCAGGCTTCGGTTTGCGACAGTTGCAGTCCACGCGATACGGCGCCTCGCCGACTGACGGATGATGCGCGCAGTAGTAGATCGCGTCGAGTCGCGCCGATTCATGCTGAAGATGGCGCGTGAGTCGATCGTTAACCTGGTGAATCAATTCTTCCGAGAAATAGCCGCGCGCGACTCCCGCCTGGTTCGTTATCACGATCGCCAGCCAGCCGGCATCATTCAAAACCCGGATCGCCTCGGCGGAATAAGGAAACAGTTGAAACCGCGATGGATGATTGACGTACCCCACCTCTTCCGACATTGTGCCATCGCGATCGATGAAGACTGCTGGACGTTTCATGAACCTCACGCGACCGAGTCGCAAACGCTCCTGACGGTTTTGGCGAAACTGCTCCGTTTGAGCAGCGCGTGCGAACGTTCGAATACTTCATCGACCGTGATCGCCGTCATACAACGATGATCGATTGGACAATCACGTAACATGCACGGCGCGCAGTCAGGCGGATGACGAACGATCTCCGCTTTAAACGAAAACGGTCGCGTCGTCTCCGGGTTTGTTGGGCCGAAGATAACGATCGTCGGACAGCCAAGCGCCGCGGCGATGTGCGCTGGACCAGTGTCGTTTGTGACTACGAGATCGACCAGACCGAGCACGGCAGTGATCTGATCGAGCGTGGTCTTTCCAGTCAGCACGACTGGTTGATGTCGCATCCGGCTGGTTACTTCATTCGTGACGTCGATCTCGTCGCGCGAGCCGATGAGCAACACTTGTCGTTGTTCTTCAAGTAACCGATCCGCGAGGGCGGCGTACGACTCCGTGGGCCAACGCTTGGCGCGGCTGTTTATCGAACCCGGGCAGATCGCGACAACGCCTTTCGTTTCGTTAACGCCGTGCGATCGTAACAGCTCCGCCGCGTCGTTCTTGCGCGATTCGGAAATCGCGAGACTAATATCCGGATCAGCTTCACAAACCGTGCTGGTGCCTGACAACAACTGCTCCAGCGCCGTGATCAGATACAAATAATAGAAGACTTCGTGTTTCGACGAGCGCCAGTCAGGTAAGGGAAGCGGATGCGTGAGCATTGCCTGGCGCGATTCCGTTGCGTACCCCAGCCGGATCGGAACGCCTGCGAGAAAGGGAATCAACGCCGCTTCAAAGGCATTCTGAAAAAGCACCGCGAGATCAAACTGCCGGCGACGCCATTCACGAATCTGCGAGACTACGGAAAACGCATTGCGCCGATCGTAAACGAGCACGTCGTCAATGAAATCGACTTCGGAAAAGATCCCTTTCGCCGACGGTCGAATCGCCAGCGTGATCTTCGCGTCGGGCAGCAGACGTCTCAACGCGCGCAACGCCGGGACGGTCATCACCGAGTCGCCGACCCAATTCGTGCCTCGCACAACGACTCGCTTGATGTCTTGCACGCTCATAAACAAATCGGCGGCTAAAAAGTTACGCGAAGGCCTGTGTCGATGGCGATTTGCGGCTTCCAGCGCAGCTCTTTTTGGATGCGCGTCAGGTCGGAGACATACCGCAACGGCAAAGGCAACGGAATGTTTGGATCCTCTTCGATGATCGGCTCGATCTCCAGCATTTGTCCGACACGTCCAATAAGATCGCGCAAACTCAGCGCGTTCACACGACCACCGCCGAGGTTGTAAAGACCAAACTGCAGGTTCGACTCGATAAATGATTGGCACGCTCGCGACAGATCGTCTACGTAAAGAATATCGCGGACCGGATCGCCGCCGGCAGGAAGCCGAATGGGCCAGCGATGTTTAACTGACTCGACGTAGTGACTCACGAAACCGTTCTCATTTCCATCCGTCGGCCGCGCGAAAACCGCCGACATGCGAAAGATGCAGGCGCGCACCCCTCGTTGGCGCGCGTAGTATTCCACGTAGCGTTCGCCGATCAGTTTGGACAACTCAAACGCTGATGCCGGGTTCGGATCCAGCGGACAGTCCTCGGGAACGAACTCGTAAGCGCTCGCCTGGTCGCCATAAACATCCTTCGTCGACGCGTAAATAAACGCCGATCCCTCGCGCATGTTGCGAACGATGTTGCGGGTGCCGTCGGCGTTAGTCTGAAAGCACTCTTCGGCGCCTTCAGGGCTTTTGTCGAGATGGCCGGCGAGGTGAATGACGACGTCGTAGTTCTCGACAATCTGGGCATCAGCGGGTTCGAGGATGTTGAGACTCGAGCGGCGTGAGAAATCCATTGCCTGGAAGAAGCTGCGCACAAACGTACCGAGATAGCCGCTGCCGCCGGTTACTAAAGTGTTCATTAATCAGTATGTTCCTGCAATGGCGCCGGTGTTAGACTCATCCCTGAAGAGTGGCATCAAAGCCACTGTAGCAGGGCAGCCACGTTAGCGAAAGCGGGTATCCCTGTCAAACGAACGTCGACAGAACTACGGCGCAAATGTAACGTTATACTAGTGTTTGGTTCTTTGTACTTTGTACTTGGTTTGGAAGTTGGACTTTAGACAAAGTACCAAGCACTAAGTACAAAGAACTACTTGTTTATGCCAGTACGATATCCACCGAACAATGCCAGGTATCCAGGGGGTCGGGGTCCGCGCGTGGTCTCTTACGTCGAGCCACATGTCGGCCTTGGTCGCAGGATCATCCGGCGGCTCTTTAGTGCGCCTGTCATCATCCCAGTTGTTTTCATCGGCGCGATAGTACTCGGCATCCTGATCTATTACTGGACTGTCTTTTCGGGACGTATCGACAACCTTTTGCAAGGCGAAGTATTCACGCGCTCAGCCGGTATCTACGCTGCGCCCAAACAACTCCGCGTCAACGAGGCAATTACTCAGGAAGAAATGATCGCGTTCCTGAAGCGCGCGGGGTACGTCGAGAAGAGTCAGCAAGCGGATACGAATCGCGGTCGTTACACGGTCGATGGCACAAGCGTGGAGGTCGAGCCGAGCAGTGCCTCGACTGTTGACGGAGCGAAGCAATTCCAGCACGTGAGAGTGCAGTTCTCCGGCAATGGAAAATCGATCAACGCGTTGACGGATCTCGACACACGCAGTTCGCTGCAACGCACCTGGCTCGAACCCGAGCTCATCAGCTCAGTCACCGGAATTGAGCGTGCGAAACGAAAGGTCATCGGCTTTGGCGATCTTCCGCCGCATCTCGTAAAGGCGATCACCGTTACTGAAGATCGCTCGTTTTTCGAGCACTATGGCGTAAACATCCGCGGCATCATTCGCGCGTTCGTTCGTCGCGTCGACGCCGATCCGAATTCGCCGATTGCGCGCCAGGGTGGTTCCAGCATCACCCAACAGCTCGTCAAAAACCTTTTGCTTTCGCCGGAGCAGACTTGGCGACGTAAATCGGCCGAAGCGTACATGTCCATCATCCTCGAGACGAGGCTAAGTAAAGAGAAGATCTTCGAGCTGTATTGCAACCAGGTTTACATGGGCCAACAGGCCGGGTTCTCGATTCATGGTTTCGGCGAGGCGTCGAGTGCGTACTTCAACAAGGACGTAACTAATCTCACGCAAGCCGAGTCGGCATTTCTCGCGGGATTAATCCGCAGTCCCAACCGCTACAACCCCTACACCAAACTCGAAACCGCGACTGCTCGACGCAATCAGGTTTTGGATTCGATGGCTGAAGCCGGCGAGCTCAGCGCTGCCGACGCGAAGGCCGCAAAGGATTCACCGCTGCAAGTTGCGCCAGTACGTGGACGAATCGACGTTTCCGATGCGCCTTATTTCGCGGATTACGTACAGAACCAACTCGCCGACATGGTCGCTGGGTCCGGCGCCGCGGAACATCTGCGGATCTACACGACGGTCGACATGGATCTCCAACGCGCAGCCTACGCTGCGCTGACGAAGCAGCTCGCCGCGCTCGACAAGATCCAGGCCAAACGCGTCGAACCCGGAACGTTGCAGGCAGCGCTCGTCGCGATGAATGCGAGGACGGGAGAGATCGTAGCGATGGTTGGTGGGCGCGATTACTCGAAGAGCCAGTTGAATCGCGCGTCAGATGCCTTACGTCAACCAGGTTCAGTTTTCAAACCGTTCGTTTATGCGACCGCTTTGAATACTGCTTACGATCCGGTGCCTCGTCTGATCACGCCGGCGACGACCTACATGGACGAGCCGAAAACGTTCACGTTTGATAATCAGGAGTACTCGCCGGGAAACTTCGGCGATAGCTACAGTCACGCGCCGGTGACGTTGCGCGACGCCCTGGTCCATAGCTTGAACGTCGTGACTGTTGACGTCGCTATGGAAGTGACGATCGGCCGGGTGATGAATCTCGCCGCGAAGGCTGGTCTACCGAAGCCTGCGCGCGCGTATCCGGCGATGGCCCTCGGGACAAACGAAGCGACGCCGCTGCAGATTGCCTCGGCTTACACAGCATTCGCGAATCTTGGCGGCCGAGTTTCGCCGATTGCCATCAACCGCATCACCACCGGCAACGGCGTCACGATCGCCGCTCCGACGACCCAACGCACTGAAGTGCTTCGACAAGACGTCGCTTACGTCATGACGTCGTTTATGAAAGACGTCGTCAATCGCGGAACCGCGGCGAAGGTTCGAGCGCGCGGGTTGAAACAGGTCCTTGCTGGAAAAACAGGAACATCGCGTGATGGATGGTTCGCCGGTTTTACGCCGAATCTCGTGTGCGCTGTGTGGGTCGGGTTCGACGACGGCTCGCAACTGGGCCTGACCGGGGCGAATTCGGCGCTGCCGATTTGGGCCGACTTCATGCAGGTTGCCCTCGCGAAGCATCCGGAGTGGGAAGGCGATTGGGAAGAGCCCGCGGGGGTTGAAGCAATCGAAATCAACCCGAAGACAGGCGAACCCACCGTTCCGGAAGATACCGAGAAGCGCACGGAGTTCTTCATCAACGGTACTGGTCCAAGTAACGCTGAGGCTGCGAGCGAAGAAGAAAAAACGGTGGAAGAGTTGCCGGAACCATCACCTTTGACGGAACAACCGACCGAACTGCCTCCTCCACCTGGTTCACTGCCTTCACCAACGCCACGAAAAGCGCCGCCAGTACCTGACAGTCGACTTGAAGGTACGATTACGTTAGATATCGATCCGGCGACAGGATTGATCGCGGTTGAGTCGTGTCCGGTGATTAGGACGAAGACGTTCGTTTTAGGTACTGAGCCGAAGAAGTATTGTGGTCCGCAGTATCACAGCGGCAAGACTATCGAGCCCACAGGCTCCGCGCGTCCGCGCGTCGTTGGGACACCACAACCTTGAACAGTTTCCAGTTTCCATTTTCCATTTGTCATTTAGAAGCATTAGTGGTTTGACAAATGAAAAATGAGCGATGACAAATGGAAATGGCATTAAGTCTTTGCGCCGTTGTCCAGGGCGGTATTCAAAGTTTCAACGGCGAGTGCCGCCGCGTGATGTTTTCTGGACGGCAAGCCGCCAACCGCGTCGAGCACCTCGGTCTTCGTGATCTTTCTCGCCTCACGAATCGTCTTTCCAGAAACTAATTCCGTTAACACGGATCCACACACGAGTGTAGGCGGGCAACCGTAGGCGAGATATCGCGCGGTCTCGATGCGATCATTTTTAACGATCAACGAGAGCCTTAAACGATCTCCACAAACCGGATTCTGCTGATCGCCTACGGCATTCGCATCGGGCAATTCGCCGGCATTGCGAGGATGGGCCAAGTGGTCCTTGAATTTACTGGAATACACCATCAGTGGCCGGCAACACTCAGCGGTGAGAGCGCGCGAAGTCTTTCCACAGCGCGTGACAAAACATCGACAACGTAATCGACGTCAGCCTCGGTGTTGTTTTTTCCGAAACTAAAACGGATCGAGCCGCGTGCGACTTCATCGCTGACGCCGAGAGCGCGGATTACTGGCGACGGTTCGAGCGTACCCGACGAACATGCCGAACCCGTCGAGACGGCGACGCCCTCCAGATCGAGGTTGATCAATAAGCCTTCGCCTTCGATGAAACGGAAGGAGATGTTTGAGAGGTGCGACAGGCGGTGCTCGCGATCGCCGTTCATGACGACGTCGCCGATCAGTTGTTTCACGCGGCTCTCGAATCGATCGCGCAGCGCTGAATCATGTGCCACCCGCTCGTACATCTCTTCGCGCGCAAGTTTCGCTGCTTCACCAAACGCGACGATCGCCGGAACGTTTTCCGTTCCCGCGCGGCGTTCTCGTTCCTGATGCCCACCGACATTTTGGACTGCCAGCCGCACACCGCGCCGCACGTAAAGCGCGCCGATGCCTTTTGGCGCGTACAACTTGTGCGCCGACATCGACAGTAGATCGCAACCAACTTCGTCAACATTCAATGACAGACGACCGGCAGCCTGCACGGCGTCGGTGTGAAACCACAAATGTCGTTGACCTCCTTGCGCGCCGCGGCGCTCGCGAATCAAGTCGCCGACCTCGCGAATCGGTTGAATCGTACCGATTTCGTTGTTGGCCCACATCAACGTGACAAGCACAGTGTCGGGCCGGATCGCGGCGTTCACGTCTTCGAGTCTGACGATACCGTTATCGTAAACAGGCAGCCGCGTGATTTCCCAACCGCGTTTCTCGAGAGCATCGCAAACTCCTCGGACAGATGGATGTTCAATGGCGGAAGTGACTATGTGCCGTCCATAGTCGGCGGCAGCTTCGCAAAGGCCGCGAATGGCGAGGTTGTTCGCTTCCGTTCCCCCGGAAGTGAAGACGATCTCGTTCGGTTTCGCGCCGATCAAAGCCGCTACTTCGCGCCGGGCGCGATCGACCGCGGCGCGCGCCTGCTGGCCAAATCCATGCACACTCGACGGGTTACCGTAGTTTTCGGTCAACGCGCGGGCCATCGCGGCCGCGACACGCGGGTCCACGGGCGTCGTGGCACTGTGATCCAGGTAAATCCGGTGGCTCGCTGTCATTTTTCGCGTGTTTTGACCCCGCAACCTCCGGCTGGGAGGCCTGCATCTGAGTTAGTCCGCGTTTTCAGTATTCTTCAGAAACACGGATTAGTGTAGCATGCGAGTGTTGCTCAGGTTGGCTCTCCTCAGAAGGATAGAACTATGAATCTCAAGCTTCTCTTAGTGATTTTGCTGGCGATTAGTGTGACCGGCGCGTTCAGCTTCGTCTCGACAACGCAGGTCGCCGCCCAGGGACAGTCAACCGCTTTGGAGCGTGGCTATCGCACCGGATATTCAGATGGCTATACCGCCGGTTTCAAAGACGTCACCGAGCGCGCCGCTCGCGACTATCAGAATAAAGAAGACTATAAACGCGCGGATCGTTCTTACAACGAGAAATGGGGACCAATCGCAGACTACCGCGACGGTTATCAACAAGGTTTTGAAACGGGCTACGCCGCCGGTTACGAGCAGCAACAGTTTAATTCGACATTGCCGGCCATACTGAAGAGACGCGGTCAAACGGCCGCAGACGTCGAAGCGCCCGTGGGTGATACCACAACTCCCATCGACAACACTGACGTTCGCGTCACCACGCAGACTGGCGGCGCGATCTCCATACCGCGCAACACGGTTCTTGCTATCGAGCTACTCAACCCGGTCTCGACCGATGTCAGCCAGCGTGGTGATCCTTTCAAGGCACGCGTGGTCGAACCTGCGCAGTACGCTGGATTCATCGTCGATGGACGGGTCGCAGAGGTAAAGCGTCCAGGAAAAGTCAAAGGCGTTGCCCAACTGCAACTGGCATTCGATCAGATTCGTTCGCCAGACAATCGTACCGCGCCACTCCGTGCCGAACTGATGGAAATCACGCCAATGGGTGATCAACAGCCCGAGGTCGATACGGAAGGCGGCGTTAAAGGACGTGACAACACGAAGGACGACGCAGCCAAAGTGGGAGCAGCGTCAGGCATCGGCGCGATCATCGGCGCGATTGCAGGTGGCGGAAAAGGCGCGGCGATTGGCGCGATTATCGGTGGCGGCGCAGGAACAGCCGGCGTAATGACTCAGCGTGGCAAGGACCTCCGGCTAGAACAGGGCCAGCAGTTGAAGATTCGCACGTCAACTGACACGGGCGTTCTGTGAGAGCGATCACGCTGCTCACAGACTTTGGGACCGCTGATTATTTCGTTGGGGCGATGAAGGGAGCCATCCTTTCAATCAACCCGCAGGCGGTCATGGTCGACATCACTCACGAAATACCAGCACAAGATGTGGCGGCGGGCGCATTTACGTTGCTTGCCGCCTTCGACACGTTCCCTGAGAGAACCGTTCACATCGCCGTTGTCGATCCGGGAGTTGGATCGGAGCGACGTCCGATTGTTGTCGCTGCCCGAAACCATCTCTTTGTTGGACCAGACAACGGCATCTTTACTTACATCTACGAACGTGACTCGTCTTTTGAAGCGTTCCACATCACCGACGAGAAATACTTTCGCCAACCTGTCAGCACGACCTTCCACGGCCGCGACATCTTCGCTCCGGTAGGGGCGGCATTGTCGACCGGCGTCGATCCCGCCTCTCTGGGACCGCGGATCTCAAATCCGATCCGGCTCTTCAAATCCGTAGCACCACAAATCATTCACATCGATCGCTTCGGAAACCTGATCACGAACATCACGCGAGATCAGTTTAAAGAGGCTAGGCGGTTGTTGTTGAATGGAACGCTAATAAGTGCTCAAAGAAATTTCTTCGGTGAGAACCGCGGAGAGATCGACGAACCGTTTCTGATTTGGGGCAGTGCCGGTTTCCTGGAAATCGCCGTGAATGGTGGTTCGGCGGCGGAGTTCCTGGATGCGAAGCGCGGAGATCAAATCAGGCTGATTTGAATCTACTGCGTACGCGTAGCCGCCTCTTTCGGCATCGCGCTCGACATGTAGTAGCCCTGGCGTGAGCTGACCAACAGTTTCCTCCGCTTACCCTTGTCGTCCTTCGCCTGAACGCGGACTTCGAGACTGTGCATGCGTCCGTCGTCGACCTCGCTTTCGGCGAGCGCGAAGCCGAGACTGTATCGTGCCGTCAGATTGCCGATGATGCGCGAGAGTCCGGCGCTGTAGTCCTTGGCTCGACCAACCTTCACCGCTTCGCCACCCGATCTCTGCGCCAGGTGTTTTGCACTGCCGTAAAGACTCATGCCCAGCCATCCAGCCATCGGCTTACCAATCGGCATTAGAAACTTGAACAGCGTCCGCAACTCAACTGTTAACGAACTGAAGATCACGTTGTGGCGAATGAGAATCTGTTCCGTCGCGTCGCGGTCTTCGAAGAAGATCGGGACGATCCCGTCGGAAATCCAAACGATCGCCGTCTGTGAATTCGGCCGTAGTTCTTCGGCCTTGCGCGTGGCGTCTCTCACGGCCGCGGCCATGTCGTAGACGTCGCCGAGATCTACGGTAACGTTCCCGTCTTTGTTAACACGCTTCACCTGGACGGTTCCGTCTTTCAGGGTGGTGCGTGTAACAGTTCCGCCGTTTTTGCCTTTAATGGTTTCAGTTTCGACGACTTCCTTGGGATTTTCTATTTGCGGCTTCGAACCTAAGTGCGTTGGACCTTCGTCACCGTGCTTTTCGCAGATGGTCTGCACGCGAGCGAGAGCAGAGGCGAGTTTTGCAGGTTCATTCGTGAACTCAGTAACCCAGAATTGGTTCCCGTCCTCGAAGATGTCCACGGCCAGTATCGCGACCTCGTCTCCCGGCGGAAGCTTCGATAACTCCGACTCCATCGCCTTGATGATCTCAGGTCGCTTTAAAAAACGGCCGGCGCCGTCTTCACGAATATCGATGATCAAGACGAGCGCGAGCGGCTTGCGCGCCTGACCTTCACGCGTGAAGTAAGAGATGTTTCGTGGTTTGCCGTCGTCGAGTACTTCAAAATGCTCGGTCGAGAGATTTGAAACGGGTTCGTTCGTCTTCTTGTCTTTGACTAACGCGTCGAGGAAGACGACCCGAGTCTTGATCTTTATCGTTTCTTCAGCTTCCTGTGCATGCACCGGAATCGCCAACGCCAGCAGCACGAGACACATCAAGAGACGGAAGGACGCGAAACTACTTTGGACGACGCGGAGTCGGCCGGGCCCGGTGCTGAGAGAGCGGTGTGGGCAAACAAGCAAACCTTGTCGCTGCGTGTTCGTCGTTTCGCGCCCTTGCGTCTGTTGATGAATCGATTCTGCGTTCATGAGGTTACTCCTGATCAACGATAGTTGCTTCCTGGGTAATTGATTTTCCGGTGCCTTCCGGATCTTTCATTAGTAGAGCGAGATTCTTCGGCGATAGCGTGACTTGAACGATAGTACCTTCACGCTGTGCGATCGTGATTACCAGAACGTTGAATTTGTCCCCCGCTTCCCGGACGAAGATGTAGGTCTGTTCTTCATCTGTGGCGGATAGAGTTTGAATCAGCGGAGTCCATGTTTGATTCAACGCCTCGTTGAGCGTCGAGCGAAATCGCGTGAACTGGCCATCAAAAGCCTGATCTTCAAATATAGCGATTTTGACGCTGCCGGCTTCCGCGATCCGTTTCGCCGTACCGCCTTTAATCCGCGCGGCAGTGGTGGCGACTTTCATTCCCGCCTTCGCGAGAAAGGGAATGCCTTGATGCTTCACGCCGTAAAACTTTTCGACCAGCTTCACGACCGAGTTGAAGTCGTCGCCCTTGGCCTGGACCACGGCGGTCGGCATCAGAAGTGTGAGACTTAGCGCGGCGGCAAAGGTCTTGATCAGCCGGTACGTGTTCTGGTGCGAGAATGTATTTCCCGCAAAGGCGCAAAGACGCAAAGAAAAGAAGCTGCTGAAATCAAGGGGGTGTTTTTGGGTAGCCTTCCCAATTTCGGGAAACGAGTCCTTGCAAAACTTCCTTTGCGTCTTTGCGCCTTTGCGGGAGACAAGTCGAATCGTTTTCATCGACAACCTCACTTGTCGTTCTTTGGTTTCGCTTTGGTTGTTTCGATACCTAAATCAGGCACGCCGAACTGGCCTTCGAGCTTTGCGAGCTTGTCGAGATCGACGGGCCCAACGATGTTCACGACGGTGAACTCGCGATCATCCGTGGCGATCACGGCGAGTCCATTCACTAGTTCCCCCTGGAACGATAGATAGACTTCAAGGCCGCCGTCTTTCTTGCTCGTGACATTCACCATTCTGGACCACGACGGCCCGCGCACTTGCGAGCGAATCGATTCGACGTCGGCCGTTGTGTATTGACCGTCAGCTTCGAATTCAAAGCTTTTCACGTAAATGCCTTTGATTCCGGCCACCAGTTGCTTGATCTCTTTTTCCTCGATGTCTTTGTCCGAAAGGAGCTTGGCAGCCATTTTCATGAGACGTTCGTCGACGTTGACATCAATGGTCCGGCTCGCTTTTGCAACGAGATGTTCGATACTAATCGTCTGGATCCGCGGATTCTGTGCTTGCACGGTGAACGCGGCGGTTACGACGAGCAGGCCGGCGATCAGCGGGATGCGTATTTTGTGGAAGAGTAGTTTCATGGTCTAACTCCGTTATCCAACTTTGTGTTGATTCTTGATCTGGTTCGGTGGCGGTGTTTGTGTTCTTCGTTGGGCCAACTTCAGTTTTTCGCTTGCCACCCGTAGCGCCAATAGAACTTGTTCCTTCGCAGCGAGCGCTTCTTCTCGTTCGTGTTTTGTGAAGATTCGCTTATTGCGTTTGTGTATAGATTTCCTGGGTAAATCCGTGTTTGTTACAACGACGGCCGGCGGTGACGGCTCTTTTTCTTCCGCCTCGGAGGGAACGAATTTGACGATTTCTTGTTGAGGAGGAGTTTGTTGTTTACGGGATTTTATCCATATACCCCCGGCGAGCAGTGCGACCAGAAGAGTTGCCGCTATTGCCGCTAGCGAGAAGTAATTGCGGCGTCGCACGACCGGCAGTTCCAGCGGTTTCGGCTGGTAACGCAACGGCGCCAGGATCTGTTCGAGTTCCTCAATCTGCGGATCCGGCTCGCCGCTTTTGTCCCACAAGTTATCTTCGTTCATAGCCCCTCCGTAAATCCGAGCTTCTGTCGCAACAGTTTCATTCCGCGGTGCAAGTTGACGCGCACCGATGGGGGCGTCAGCCCTGTGCGCTCCGCGATCTCAGGACCAGTCATTCCTTCAACCAGTCGCAGGACCAATGTCTCGCGGTAAGCGTCTGGAAGGCTTCGAATCAACTCCAGTATCTCGGTTGCTCGTGAATCTGAAGTGTTGCTGCCGCCCATGTCGTCAGTGATCTCGACTGTTTCGCGAGTGCGCCGGTGAAAGTCAATGGCGCGGTTGCGAGCAATCATCGCGATCCATGGTCCAAATGCCGCCCGATCGCGTAACGTGCTTAGCTTCCTGAACGCATGAAGAAAGATGTCCTGGACCAGATCGTCGACTTCCGCCCGCGGAACGCGAGCGAGCAGGATGCCGTGGACGAGCGGCGCGTAAAGACCGTAAAGCCTTCCAAATCCTTCGCGATCACCCTCAAGCGCCGCGCTGACCAGCACGGCTTCAATGGCCGTCTCATTCAATTGCTGGGTTGCGGCGTTTGCCGGCGGTCTCATCAGTAGCACGTCCGCTGTGGTGTCAAGGTCGTACATCGCTCTGCCTCGATCCGGTTTTGACATCGACTAAGACGGGAGAGATTAGGAGAGTGTTAACACGAACCGCCGATTATAAGGACTTTTTAAGACCGTATTGATACGCGAGGAGTCGTTGCCGGGTTTTCTTCCGAAGTCAGTTTTAAGAGCTCCTGCGTTGGCGCTACCAGGCGAGTGCGCCAGATCAACAGGGTGAAAGCTATAAGCGCGGCGGTGCCTGCCACACCGCCCTCAATGCCGTAATTACCACCCGTCAGCCACGCGGGGCCGACGTCCTGTCCTCTTAATATCGGATTGGAAAAGAAACGGACGCCACTGATCGGCAAACCAAAAATAGAACCGAGCGCCCAGTTCCAGCCCCAGTGAACACCCAAAGGGAACCAGAGGCTGCGCGTCTTTAGATAAGCGGCCGCGAGCCAGAAACCCGCGATCACCGTGTTGGCAAAAGTGATACCGGGCACGACGTTCGGGTTCCACAGATGCGCAAAACCGAACGGCACTGAGGTCAGGATCACACCGAGCCACATGAGACCGGCGCGCGTCAAGGTTTGTAGCGGGTAACCCCGGAACGCTGCTTCTTCGGCTAGCGCGGCAACAAACAACAGAACGCCGGCAGTCAGCAGCGACCGTCCTGCTGCTAACAGCATTTCGTTTCCGATAAAGGTGAATTGCAGTCCGCCCGCAGCGGTTGCGATTGCAACAGCGAACGCCACTGCCGCAACTCCGATTGCCGTTCCCACGATCAGATCTCTCACCCAACGCTGGTGCATCGTGAGACCAAGCGATCGCCACGGTAGGTTTTCCAGTAATCGTACGCAGAAGTAACCAGCGCCCAGCCCCGCTCCGAGAAGCGTAAAGCGATAAGCTACGTTGGCGAAATAACTCGCGTAAGGATGAGAGGGTATGAGTGTGCGTGCGGCAAGATAGATGATTCGCACGAACGTCTCCAACAGTACCCACAGCGCGATGAATGCAAGGATGTAGATGGCCAGCCGCCATCCACTTCGCAGGCGGCCGAACTTGTTGAAGATGACGCTGTAAAGGTCCATTAAGAGCATCGCATTCTAACATGCAGTCAGTGGTTAGTAGTCAGTGGTCCGTCGTCAGGTGGTTTCTTAATTTGCCAGCATTCTCTGCGTACCTCTGCGTATCTCTGCGGTCCTCCGCGTCTCTGCGGTTATATGTTTGCGGTTCTTTTACCGCAGAGTCGCGGAGGACCGCAGAGGTACACACAGGAAACTAAGACACCAACCGTCGTCAGGGCCCAGTCCCTGCTTTGTGTTCACGCTGACAACTGACCACGGACAACTACCGGTATGCTAGACTTTGGCAACGTTCAATGTCCGAAAATCGCGAAAATCTGAGCCCCGAGCAACGGGAACGAATTCGTCGTCGCCGGCGTGCGTTGCTTTGGGTTCTGGGCGTCACGGTTCTGCTGTTGCTGGCGATCATCGTCTCGCAACAGCTTTGGCTATGGACTGTCATCCGGCCCGATACCGCGTCGGACACCCTTGTCCTTTACGCATTGTCGACGCTCAATTTCGTCGCATTCGTCGTCTTTCTGTTCATCTTCGCCCGCAATTTGCTGAAGTTGCGCCGCGAGCGAAAAGAGCGGCAACTCGGTTCGAAGGTCAAGACGCGCCTGCTGGTCTACTTCATTTCCATCAGCTTCCTGCCGATCACGGCGATGGCTGTTTTCTCGTACTTGTTTCTGAATCGCTCGTTGGAGAAGTGGTTCAACCCACTTCCGGAGGAGATCCTGCAACAGGCGCAGAAGGTAAGGCGGGAAACCCTCGAGAGTCATGAACAAACGTTGCGAGACAATGCATCGCTGCTGGTCCTGCTGCTGAACAAGCAGACGTCACAGGATCGACAGGTGACCCTGGACCAGGCGGTCGCTTCACATCAGTTGGCGGCGATCGAGATAGTTGGACCAGACGGAACGGTGCTCAACAGCAGTCGTTCGAGTTTGCCACCAGGCGAGGGTGTCGTTTCGATGCCCTTATTTAATTCGGAAACGTTAAGGATCATCCCGCAAGAACGAGCGTCCACCGATCTGGCGGATTTCGTCTCAGCTTCAGAGCGTGATTATCAGGAACTCGTCGGCAAACAGCGTCGCGTGCGTTTGCTTGGACTGTCGACGCTCGGATTGATGACGTTGATCCTCTTGTTCGTTTCGAGCTGGGTCGCGATTTATCTCGCGCGCGGTATCGCGACCCCGATTAAAGCATTGGCCGAAGCATCGAAAGAGATCGCCCGCGGCAACCTCTCGCATCGCGTTACCACGATCGCCGACGACGAGCTAGCCCTGCTCGCCGAATCGTTCAACCAGATGACGACGCAACTCGAGGAGAACCGCAGCAGCATCGAAGCTGGCGCGGCAGAGTTGCGCGATAAGAACCTCGCTCTGCGCGAACGTCGCAACTACATCGAAACCGTGTTGCAGTCGTTATCGACCGGTGTCGTGTCAGTGGACGAGAACGATCGCGTTACGACGTTGAATCGATCGGCTGCGCGGATGCTTGGTTTGGTAGATAGGCTCGAAGAGAACCCTCAATTGCAGGGATTGATCCACATTGAAGACTGGCTCGTGGTCGATCGTCTCCTGCGCCGCGCGCGCCGAATCGGGCATGCGACCGAACAGACGCAGCTGGAAAGTGGGACCACCACGAACGGTGGTGGACCATTGCCAGTCGCGATGACGGCAACTGCGATGCGTGACGCGCAGGGGCCGCGGCCCGGTGTTGTGCTGGTGATCGAAGACCTGTCGGAGTTGCTGGCGGCACAAAGAGCGGCAGCCTGGAGCGAAGTGGCGCGTCGCATGGCCCATGAAATCAAAAACCCGCTCACGCCGATTCAACTTTCAGCCGAGCGCATCGCGAAGAGTTATGCGCGGGCAAACGCAAACGGCGGGAGTAATGGTTCCACAGCGGCGGATGAACGTACTGACGATCGGAAAGTCGCAGCCGTGATCGCCGAATGCACGGAAACTATCAGCCGCGAAGTCGCGGGTCTAAAAGCGATGGTTGACGAGTTTTCGCGGTTTGCTCGTTTGCCCGCGACGCGACTCGAGTCGGCCAGTCTCAACGAAGTTGTGAACCAGGCCGTCGGCCTTTACGAAGGACGCCTCGATGGAGCCCGCATCGACGTGCAGCTTGATCCCGATGTTCCGGCAACAATGCTCGACGTCGAACAGATCAAACGAGTGTTCGTCAATCTAATCGACAATGCATTGGACGCGCTTGTGTCGGTCAGCGACGAACGCGTAATCACGATTACGACGAACCGCGACGTCGGTCTGGTTCGAGCAGAAGTCGCCGATACAGGGCAGGGAATCGCACCCGTCGATTTTCGACGCTTGTTCGAGCCGTACTTTTCACGTCGCGACAGCGGCACCGGCTTGGGACTCGCGATTGTTCAGCGGATCATCTTCGAACACGGCGGAACGATCCGTGCCGAGAAGAACAATCCACGTGGCGCAAAGTTTGTGATTGAACTTCCACTGAATTATGGCCAGTAGTCCGTGGTGCGAGGTCAGTAGGAAATCAACAACTGACCAGTGACAACTGACTACTGACAAACACGTATGGATTCGATTCTCATAGTTGACGACGAGCGCGGCATTCGCGACACGTTGCGCGCGGTGATGGAAGACGAAGGCTTCGTCGCCGATGCTGTCGCGAGTGGAGAAGAGTGCCTGAAAGCGCTCGGCCGTCGCGCTTATGGCTGCATCCTGCTCGACGTCTGGCTTCCCGGCATCGACGGACTGGAAACTTTGAAACAACTACGCGCAGCCGGATCAGACGCGGCTGTCGTCATCATCTCGGGTCACGGCAACATCGAGACCGCCGTTCGCGCCACGAAACTCGGCGCTTTTGATTTCATCGAAAAACCACTCTCGATCGAAAAGACAGTGCTCACGGTTCGCAACGCGCTTCGCCAGCAACGACTCGAACTGATGAACGCCGACATGGCCGCTGCGCTCGCACGTGAGTACAAGATGGTCGGCGAGTCAGTCGCCATGCGGGCATTGCGCAAGCAGATTTCCGTCGTCGCCCCGACGGACGGCCGCGTCTTGATTTACGGCGAGTCGGGCACGGGAAAAGAACTGGTGGCCCACGCGATTCACGCCGAGTCAGTCCGCGCCTCAGCACCGTTTGTGGAAGTGAACTCCGCGGCAATTCCCGAAGAACTGATTGAATCGGAACTTTTCGGACATGTGAAAGGCGCGTTCACCGGTGCCACGGCCGCGAAGAAAGGCAAGTTCGAACTGGCCGATGGCGCGACGATTTTTCTCGATGAAGTCGGCGACATGAGTCCGAAAGTGCAGGCGAAAGTGCTGCGCGTGCTCGAGGAACAACGTTTCGAACCGGTCGGCAGTGGCACGTCGATTAGCGTTGACGTCAGACTCATCGCCGCCACCAACAAACGATTGGACGTCGAAATCGAGCAGGGAAACTTTCGCGCCGACCTCTTCTATCGCTTGAACGTGATTCCATTCGAGTTGCCACCGCTGCGCGAACGTCTTGAAGACGTGCCGTTGCTGGTCGATTATTTCAACCAGCACTTCTCGCAGTCGTATGGCAAGCGCCCGAAACAGTTTCTTTCGGAAGCAATCGAAGAGATGCAGTCGTACTTGTGGCCCGGCAACGTGCGTGAGTTGCGAAACACGATCGAGCGCGTTGTGATCATGCACCCGGGTGTGAAGGTCATGGCTGCGGATTTGCCTCCACACGGCAAGGAAGAGCCTCCGGCGGCATCGTTCCGGTTCCCCTCGTTCAAAGAAGCGACTGAGGCCTATCATCGCGAGTTCATCCAACGGAAACTTGAGGAAGCGGAAGGAAATGTTTCTCGCGCGGCAGAGTTGATGGGTGTCGATCGCAGTCACTTGTACCGCCGCATGCGCGCGCTTGGTATACAAAATCGCGGCGAACGCAGCCTCACGTAAAAACGTCCAATTGTGTTAAAATCTGTCGCTTTTGCGCGCGCGCAAGAGGAGATTGAGGATTAAATGGATTTCACGACGAAAGAGCTGTTGAAGAGGTACGCAAAACTAGCGATTGGCCAACCGTTTTCGCCCGTATTGCTGAATATTCTGGTCACGTCGGTTTGCGATATGCGTTGTACGCACTGCTTCTTCACCGACGAGCTTGACGACCGCCCGCGCAAGAAGCTCCAGATGAAAACGCACGAGATTGAGCAGATCTCTGAGACTTTGGGCGGCAATTTGGGTGTTTTGATCCTGGCCGGCGGCGAACCGTTTACGCGGAAAGACCTGCCGGAAATAGCGCGCGCGTTTCATACCAACAACAAGCTGGAATCCATTTACATCATGTCCAACGGGCAGATTCAGAAACGAATCTTCCCGGACGTCACGCGCATCCTTCAGGAGTGCCCGGATCTCAACGTCACCGTCGCCCTTGGTATCGACGGTCCGAAACAAGAACACGAGAAGATTCGACAAAAACCCGGCTCGTGGGACATCGCGATCGACACTGCTCGGCAGCTTCAGTCAATTAAGAAAGAGTATCCGCGACTGGACGTGCAAACGTGTACCTGCTTCATGAACTCGAACCAGGACTCGATCTTCGAGTGGTACGACTTCCTGAAGTACGACTTGAAGCCCGACAAGGTTAACTTTAATTACATACGTCCGCCTTCAGCCGATCCGAAAGAGCTCGACATCGATCACTCGCGCTACGCGAAGCTCGCCCAGATGATCGACGACGACTCGCGACACGCCGCAATCAAGAACAACTACGGCGGCAAAGCGGGGTTCTTCAAAGCGGCGATCGATATCTACATGCATGGTCTGATCGCGAAGACGCAGGAAACACAGACCGCGCAAATGAAGTGTTACGCAGGCACGGCAGGCGGGGTGATTTACGACGAAGGCACCGTTTCGTCGTGTGAAAACCTTACGCCCATAGGCAACCTTCGTGACTTCGATTGGAATTTCCAGAAGCTCTGGCTGTCGCCGGCGATGAAAGCGCGCCGTCAGAAAGCGGCCGACGGTTGTTTTTGCACGCATGAGTCAAATAGTTACTACCCATCGTTGCCCTTCAACCCGGGACACTTGATTCAGATCAAGAAACTGGAACGCGAGATGAAGAAGGCGCGAAAGTCGATCGATCGTATGGACCCGCAACCTGACGGAGTTTTGGACCACGTATAAAAGATGTCCTCGCAACCGCGCATCCCGAAAATTCTAATAATCTCGTCTGACACCGGCGGCGGGCATCGTTCCGCGGCTGCGGCGATCGTCGCGGGCGTGCAGAAGTTTTTCGATGGGGAATCGTACGCGGTGCGAGTCGTGCGCGCGGTCGAGGAGTCGCATCACCTCGCGGATAAGCTGGTCCGGCTTTACAACTGGATCCTGCGCAACCGGCAGCATTGGATGAAGTATTACTACTGGATCATCAACCGCATCCGCCCGGATACCCGCGAGTTCTTTCACAAACGGTGCGTCGCTTACGTGCGCGACCTCTTCGAACGTTGGTGCCCGCATATCGTCGTCAGTGTTCACCCGTTGACGCAGCATATTTTTGGACGGGTACTGAAGGATCTGGGTCTTGCGGATCGCGTGCCGCTTGTTTCCGTCGTGACCGATCCGTGTTACGGGTTTTGGAAAGGCTGGGCGTGTGATGCGGTAACGCTCTATCTCGTCGCGAGCGAGGACGCGCGACGGCAGTTGATCGACTACGGAGTCGCGCCCGAACGAATCAAGATTTCTGGCATGCCGGTCCATCCGAAGTTTGCTTATCCGGGTGAGGAAGCAGCGCAAGCTGCGCGACGCGCGCTCGGATTGGATCCCGAGAAGTTCACAGTCTTTGTAAATGCAGGTTGGGTTGGTGGCGGCAACATTCCGCAGATCTTTAGTGAGTTGGCTCGCGGCGAGTTGGACGTGCAGGCGATCTTCCTGGCGGGCAAGAACGAGGACCTGCGCGCTGCGGCTGAAACGATCGCTCTCGACGCGCCGTTTCCGGTCAAAGTCATTGGCTATTCCGACGAGATCGAGAAACTTATGAGCGCAGCGAATGTCATGATCTCGAAACTCGGGGGCTTAACGACTTTCGAAGCGCTCGCTTGCCGCGTCCCTATAATTGGCGACATGATCACGGAGCCGATGCCTCAGGAAGCAGGCACGGCGAACTTGATTGCGCAGCGTGGCGCCGGTGTAATGCTCAAACGTCCCAGCGACGTCGTGCCGGTTGTTCGACGCATGCTCGAAGACGAGCTGCATTACTCGCGGCTGCGCGCGGCGACCGTCGGACTGGCAATTCCGAACGCCACACGGCATATTGTTGAAGAGATCGCGGCATTGATTCCACAACCTGAAAAAGCAGTTTTGACTGAAGTAGCCTCCGCGTAAGATCGGTTCACCCCAACCACAGTAGGCACAGATTAGGAGAAAAGATAACTGAGTGAGTCTTTTGCTTGAGGGAAAGAAGGCGTTCATCACTGGAGGAACGCGTGGCATTGGTGCGGCAATGTGCGAGGTGTTTGCCCGCGAGGGGGCAGATGTGGCTTTCAGCTATAACTCGCGCGACGACCTTGCCGCCGAGATGATCAGCAAGATCGAAGCCCACGGCCGGCGCGCGTTCAATGCGAAGGTGTCGGTGGTCGATCGCGTTGGGATGAAGAAGATGACGCGAGAACTGGTCGAGAAGTGGGGTGGCATTGACATTCTCGTCAACAACGCGGCCATCAATCGCGGCGACAACTTCGCCACCACGACCGATCGCGCGTGGGATGAAGTGATTCACACGAACGTCGACAGCCTCTTCGCGGTTACGAAGCCGATCTACAAACAGATGATCCGGCAGCGGAAGGGAACCATTCTCAACATCACTTCGATTGGCGCGATGCGCGCATTGCCGACTGCAGTTCACTACGCGACGTCCAAAGCCGCCATGATAGGTTTCACTAAGTGCCTGTCGCGTGAGGCGGCGACGTTTGGCGTGCGGGTCAATGCAATCGCGGCGGGAATATTCGACACTGACCTGGCCCAGGCACTGCCGGATCGTTTACTTCAGATGCACGACTTTTGGACCTCCGCAGGTAGACTCGGGCGACCGGAAGAGCTCGCCGAGTATGCGGCGTTCATGGTGAGTGAGCGGAACAGTTTTATGAATGGCGAAGTAGTGATCGTCGATGGTGGCGCGATTACTTAGGGTCCGTGTCTTTCATACGCCGCTCCAAGTCGCGCACCGTTCGCTGAATATCTCCAAGGCGGCGAAACGCGGCTGTCGATCTCAGCCAGTCGCGGTTATCAAACGCCGGAATTCCTGAAATGATTTTACCCGCTGGAATGTCGTGACTGGTCGCGCTTTTGGCAGTCACGACGACGTCGTCGCCGATTTTTAGGTGGCCTGCCACGCCTGCCTGTCCCGCCAGGATCACTCGACTGCCGATATGCGAACTACCTGCTAGTCCAACTTGCGCGCACAACAGTGAATCTTCGCCAACCGTGCACGAATGTCCGATCTGGACCAGGTTGTCGATCTTCGAACCACGTCCGATACGGCTTTCGCCGACAGATGCGCGGTCGATTGTCGTGCCTGCACCGATCTCGACGTCGTCATCGAGTACAACCCGTCCGGCTTGCGGAATCTTCAGCCAGCGTCGTTGCTCGTCTTTCGCATAACCAAAACCGTCGCAACCGATTACTGAATTGTTGTGAATGATCACGCGCTCGCCGATGACTGTTCGCTCACGCACGGCGACTCCGGAGTGGATCACCGACCCGCTACCGATCGTTACGTCGTCGTAGATCGTGACGTTTGGATGAATCGTGACGCCTGGTCCAATCTGCACGTTGCGACCGATCACGCTGTGTGCGCCGATTGCTACCTTACCTTCAGCAACTTGGGCCGTCGGATCGATGACGGCCGAGGGATGAATAAAGGCTTCAAACTCGGGTTCGGGATAGAAGATCCTGAGGGCGCGCGTGTACGCGAGGTAAGGGTCTTTAACTCTTAAGATCGAGATTTGTCGATCTGTGGTCGCTTCTTCGTTTAGATAAATTGCCGACGCATGTGTCGTGTTCACGCGCGGCGTGTATTTCGGATTAGCGAGGAAGGTCACATCGCCTTCAGCCGCCTCGTCCAACCCGGCGGCTCCGGTGATTTCAATGTCGTCAGGCGTTGATTCAGGGCCTTCAAGGCGGGCGCCGGTTAACACAGCGAGTTCTGAAAGTTTCATGCGCGGAGTTTATATGTTTCCCGCAAAGGCGCAAAGACGCAAAGAAAAGCCCAACAGAAAGCAATGGCCGCTAGTGATCAACTGTAAAACTGTAGTTTGGCTTTGCGCCTTTGCGGGAACTTACATGATTGATACTGGATCGATTTCCAGGTTGACGGAACGCAGATTTGAAACCGTTTTGAGCGCCGCGTCCGCTACCTCTCGAACATGCTTGCGACTTCGCGATTTGATCAAGAGTTGAAAGCGATGCTCAGCTTTTAGTCGAGCGAGCGGTGCGGGCGCCGGCCCAAGTATCCGGCACTTGCGACCTTCGTTGGCGAGGTCGAGCTGTTTTCGCAATTCGAGACTGTCGCTGCGCACACGACCCAGATCTGGTCCATGCACAAGCAGACTCGCTAGCGCGACGAACGGCGGGTACGAGTGATTCTTCCGGTAGTTGATCTCTTCGTTGTAAAACGCTTCGTAGTCCTGTGCGCACGCGTGTCGCAAGGCGTAGTGATACGGATGATAAGTTTGAATCAACACTTTCCCGGGGCGATCGCCGCGTCCGGCGCGACCAGCCACCTGCGTAATCAATTGAAACGTCCGTTCCGCGGAACGGAAATCCGGTAATGCCAAACCCGTGTCGACGGACACGACGCCGACGAGCGTCACGTTGGGAAAGTCATGACCTTTCGCGAGCATTTGAGTACCAACGAGCGTATCAATCTCGCCGTTGCTGAAGTCGGCCAGCGACTTTTCAAACACTTTGCGCCGCACGGTCGTGTCGCGATCGATGCGTGCCACGCGCAGGGCAGGGAAGAACTGTGTCAGCATTTCTTCTAACTGTTCCGTGCCCTCACCGACGTAATAGATGTACTTCTTCTCGCAGGCAGGACAAACGCGTGGCACGGCCTGCCGGTGATTGCAGTAGTGACAGACCATCACGCGCTCGCTGCGGTGGTATGTGAGCGTCACGTCGCAGTTCGGACACTGAATCGTCTCGCCGCAGGAGCGGCAAAGAATGAAGCGCGAATAACCGCGCCGGTTGAGCAGGATGATCGACTGTTCTTTGCGCTCGTGCGTTGTGCGTATTGCGTCAAGCAGTTCGTCGGAAAAGACGCGTGGTTTTCCGTGGCGCGCAAAAACGTTGCGCATGTCGATGATTGCTGCGAGCGCCATTGGTCGCGCACCGACGCGCTGCGGGAGGGTAAGCAGTGTGTACTTGCCGTGGCGCGCGTTGTAGAACGATTCGAGTGAGGGCGTCGCTGAACCGAGTACGACAGTCGCCGATTCTTTCTGTGCGCGGACGATCGCCGTGTCGCGCGCGTTGTAATAAGGCGACTCCTGTTGACGGTAACTCGACTCGTGTTCCTCGTCGACGACGATCAGTCCGAGGTTTTGCACCGGAGCGAACACAGCCGAGCGAGTGCCGATGACGATGCGAGCCTCGCCGTTTTTCACGCGAGTCCACTCGTCAAACCGCTCACCCTTTTGCAATGACGAATGAAAGATCGCGACCTGGTCGCCAAACTCTGCGCGCAACCGGCGCGAGAAGACGGGCGTCAACGCGATCTCCGGCACGAGCATCATCGAGGAACGATCGAGACTGAGCGCGTTGCGCATGGTGCGAATGTAAACCTCGGTTTTTCCACTGCCGGTGACACCGTGCAATAGAAAGGCGCCGTACGTTCCACGCGCGATCTGCTGTTCGATGTCTTGCAGCACGCCGCTCTGCGCGTTGGTTAAAGTAAATGCCACCGGTTTTTCCTGAGACGCGTGTGCGAGCGGATCGCGTCGCACGGCTCCATCGTAGATCTCAACGCGGCTTTTCCGGGCGAGTGACGCGACGGTTGAAGCGCCCACCGCGGCGATCTCGCATAACGCCTGCAACGACATCGGCCCGCTTTGTTCCAGCGCCTGGACCACTCGCGACTGCCCTTCAGTCAGCTTCTGTTCGCCCGCCTCACGCAAACGAACGAAACGTCGCAACTTTGGTTTGATGAAATCGCGCTTTGTCGAGGGCGTCATGCCTGGCGGCAGAGCGGCTTTGATGACTTCGCCGAGGGGACACGCGTAGTAGTCTGAAACCCAACGAGCGAGTTGCAGAATCTCTGGACTACACACCGGCTCCAGATCGATGAGGCTTTGCGCATCCTTGATATCGACGTCGGCGAGATTGGCTGAAAGCTGATCGGTTAACGCGACGATGTAGCCTGTCACTAGCTTGCGTCCGAGAGGCACAACGATGCGTGCACCGACGACGGCTTCCTCACTGAGCGCGGGATTGAGTCGATAAGTGAAGGTCTGAAATACGTGAAGCGGCAATGCCACTTCAGCAAACGCAGGGGTTGAGGCGGCTCCAACGCTGTGAGGTTCGCGAGGTTCGCTCAGAATGGTCTTCACGGATTATCCAAATAGTCGCGCACTTTCTTCATATCTTCCCAGGTTTCGCGTTTCTTCGACGGGTCGCGCAGCAGGTATGCCGGATGGAAGGTCGGCATGACGCGAATGCCCTTGTACTCCTGGAAATTCCCACGCAGTTTGGTGATGCCTTCGCGCGTGTCGAGCAGGTTTTTGGTCGCCGTGTTGCCAAGGACCACGATCACCTCCGGTTGCACTGACTCGATCTCACGAAGCAGAAACGGTTTGCACATGGCAACTTCATCGGGCATCGGCGCTCGATTGCCGGGTGGACGGCAGCGGTTCACGTTGCCGATCAACACTTCCTCACGTTTCAAGCCGATCGCTTCGATAATCTTTGTGAGTAACTGTCCGGCGCGACCGACGAATGGTCGTGCCTGCACGTCTTCATCGGCACCCGGAGCTTCGCCGACAAACATTAAGCGCGCCTTGCGATTGCCTTCGGTGTGGACCACGTGCGTGCGTTGCTCGTGAAGGGAGCAGCGAGTGCAGTCGCCGATATCCTGATGGATGGGCTCAAATGGATCCGCGGAAACTCGTTGGATCTGGGTTACTGCCGGTACGGGAACTTCACCCGGACGGATCCCTTCAACACCCAACTCTCGCAGGTGTTCTAATTGCTTTCTTACTAAGTCAAATAATTCAGTTGCCATTGGATCTGAGACTGGCGATCACGTCCAGAATACGATCGGCTGCTTCTCGTTTTGACATGACCGGCAACTCGAGTGGACTACCGTTCTTAGTGATAATCGTGACCGCATTAGTCGTCGTGTCGAAACCGGCATCAGGACGCGTCACATCGTTTGCAACGACAGCATCAAGATTCTTGCGCTGGAGTTTCTCCGTAGCGTTGTTGATGACGTTCTCGGTCTCTGCTGCAAACCCGATCACCAGCATGCCATTCGATCGCGACGCCGCGACTTCGGAGAGCACATCGGGAGTCCGTTCCAGCGTCAACGTCAAAGTCTCCTGCGACTTTTTGATCTTCTCGCCCGCTCGTTCGCTCGGACGATAATCGGCAATCGCGGCCGCACCGATGAACACCGATGTGTTCGCGGCCTCACTCGCAACCGCTCGCGACATCTCTTCCGCCGATAGCGCCTTGATGACTCGAACACCTGACGGCGCTTCCACAGTCGTCACTCCACGCACAACCGTCACTTCAGCGCCGCGTTTCGCGGCTGCTTCTGCAAGTGCGAAACCCATTCTGCCGGAAGAACGATTCGAGATGAAGCGCACTGGATCGATCTCTTCACGCGTCGCACCGACAGTGATTAAGACGCGTTCTCCAACCAGGTCCTGCTTGTTTGAGGACGATAGTATTTCGAGCGCCGCCGCAACGATGCGATCCGGTTCACTCAACCTTCCTGGTCCAATAGTCTTACACGCCATCTCGCCCGCATCCGGATCGATGATGTGCACGCCGTCTGCGCGAAGCTGATCGAGATTACGTTGCGTCGCAGGATGTTGCCACATGGTCGTGTTCATCGCGGGCGCGATGAGCACGGGCGCGGTACACGCCAGGTAAGTCGAACTAAGAAAATCGTCCGCGATCCCGTTGGCGAATTTCGCGATGATGTTCGCCGTTGCCGGCGCAACGATTAAAAGGTCTGTGGTTTGTGAGAAGGTGATGTGCGCGATCGGGTCAGGATTGTCGGGAGCATAATCATCGACGACGACGTGTGAACCAGACAAGGCGCGAAACGTTAGCGGCTGAACAAACTCGCACGCCCGCTTCGTCATCGCTACCCGGACCACGCACCCGGCACGCTGCAAGCCCCGCAGCACTTCGACGGCTTTGTAAGCCGCGATGCCGCCGCAGACACCGAGCGCGATGTTGAATGGAGCCTGGGAATCAGGGGAAGTCATACTGCTTAACGGAAAACGAAGATCAATGTAACATTGCCGACAGACGTGCGCAATTTAGTGATTCGCGCGGCTGCTATAATCGGGGCCGTCACAACCAAATTAGGATAAACTGGCCAAGGCAAGACCATGGCAAATCTCAAGGGAAGATTACCGGCTCTTCTGATTTTGGGCGTACTTGCGTTTTCGTGTGTTCAGGCGAACCAGGACCAGCGCGCTGCTTCGGATGAGGAATTTGGGCCGGTAGTTCGTGCCTATCTCGGGTACCTGCGTAACGAGCAGGAGGTGGTCGACGATCGCGCCAGCCGTCACGAAGTCAGCTCGAGTTACTACCGGCGGAATTCCAATCGGATCAAAGCACTGCGACAGATGGCGATTCGCCTCGCGCGTGAGAGTTCGAATGACTATTTGCCGGAGCTCGAAGCAGTTGCGGGCAATGAGTTTCGCATGCTCTTTGGCTCCAGCCCGCCGCAAATCTCCACGTTAAAGACCGGCGAAGTTTTGCGAAACACTTTTCGATACCTCGGCACGGTTCGTTCGGGCGAACCGTTTTATATCTTCGCGCGCCTCGATCCTTACGAGCAGGCCGAGTTGGCGGAAAAAGCAGTTTCCAAATCGTCGCCGAACGTCGAAACCGCACCCAAAAACGCGACCCGCACTCGCCGCGTCACTCCCTAATCAGTAACTGGCAGTAACTTTCTTGACTTCCAATTGAGAAGCGAATAACCTCCGCGCGTTCAGACCGCGTCTATAGGTCACTGTCTAAAAAACTTCACTACTCAGACGGAACGAAAAATACCGATTCGACATAAGTAACGGGAGGATAGCCATCATGTCTCTTTGGGGTCCCTTGGAGAGCAGGTACAGCAAGAAGAGTCCACGCAAGCTGCTGACGCTCGACGGTGGCGGTATTCGTGGCGTGCTTACTTTGCAGGTTCTGATTCGGATGGAGGAGTTGCTGCGCGAACACAGCGGTCAGGGCGACAACTTCCGTCTCTGCAACTTCTTTGACTACATCGGTGGCACCAGCACCGGCGCGATCATCGCCGCCGGGCTGGCACGCGGCATGTCAGCGAAAGAGTTGTCAGACTTTTACATGAAAGCCGGACCAGCGATGTTCGACAAGTCGTTCATCCTGTTTAGACTCCGACATCTTTACGAGTCGAAGCCGCTCCAGGAAGAGTTGCAAAAGACGTTCGGCAAAGATACGACGCTTTCCCCGCAACATCTCAAGTGTCTTTTGCTCATCGTGACGCGCAACGTCAGCACTGATTCGCCATGGCCCATCAGCAGTAATCCCGACGCCAAGTACAACGCTCCTGATCGACCGGACTGCAACACCCGCATTCCGCTGTGGCAACTCGTGCGCGCAAGCACAGCGGCGCCGATTTATTTCGCTCCGGAGGTCCTACAGTGGGATCCATTCGACCCATCTAAGACATTTGTTTTTGAAGACGGCGGATTGACGCCATACAACAATCCATCGTTCCTGTTGGCGCGCATGGCGACAACCCCGGAATACAATCTGAATTGGGACATCGGTGAAGATAGGTTGCTCGTAATGTCGGTTGGCACCGGTGCGGCGCCGAAAGTTGATGCAGAGGTTTACTCGTCAGGCAAATCCGCGTTCACGAACCTCGCCAACTTTCCGGCAGCGTTGATGTATGGCGCGCAGGTCGATCAGGACGTCAACTGTCGCATCGTCGGTCGTTGTCTGTACGGCGCACCCATTGATCGCGAGCTCGGCGATCTGATTCCGCGTGACGAGGCAGGGAAGGTGATTCCGACTGCCGTAGATCTGAACAGGCGTTTCCTTTACGCACGCTACAATGCGGATCTGACAAGCAGCTGGCTCAACGAGCACGGTCTCGGCGATGTCGATCCGTCGCAGGTGGCCCAACTGGACTCGGTTGAGCACATCAACGATCTCGTGCGGGTCGGCAAGAAAGTCGCTGACGACGTAAAGATCGAGCACTTCTGTCTCGATCGATTCGGTCAGTTTTATTAAACGGGGAACTAACAAATGCGCGCTTTCATCATTCGACCGTTCGGCACCAAGAAGGATGCCAAGGGCAACGATATCAATTTCGATCTGGTCGCGAAGGAGTTAATTGACCCGGCTCTGAAGGCGATCGGCGCCCAGGGACGTGAGACGCTCGACATCGTCGAGTCCGGCAACATCCGCGTCGACATGTTTCGACGCTTGCTCACTGCCGATATCGTTGTTGCCGACCTCTCGATTCACAACGCGAATGTCTTTTACGAACTTGGCATTCGTCATGCGTTGCGAAATCACGGCACGCTGATGCTGCGCAGCGATGGCGACGCATTTCCGTTTGACCTACAAACTGACCGCTACTTCACTTACGACAGGAACAACCCCGGAGCGAGCGTCCAGGGATTGGCCGATAGTCTGCGCGCAATTGACGCCAAAGCTCAACAGGATTACACGGCCAAGGACAGTCCTGTTTTTACTTCGCTGCCGAAGCTGGAGGAACCTGAACCCTGGCTGTTCAATCCGGTGCCGCAGGATTTTGCGGAAGACGTGGCGAAAGCTGTGGACAACAAGCAGGCCGGTGATCTCGTGCTGTTCTCAGACGAAGTAAAGGGGTTCGAATGGGAGTCGCCAGGCTGGCGTTTGGTTGGCAAGGCGCAGTTTGACGTGAACGCAGTGGCGAGTGCCAAGGCCACGTGGGAGCATGTTCGTAGACTCGATCCGCAAGATCTCGAAGCGAATATCACGTTGGGTACGATATATGAACGACTTGGCGATCTTGTGAGCTCGACCCAGGCACTCGAGCGGGCGTTAAAGGACGAAGACATCAATCAAGATCAACGTGCCGAGGCTTATGCGCTCCTCGGACGCAACTTCAAAACGCGCTGGCGCAAGGAGTGGGAGTCGAAGCCGGCGAACGAACGCCCCGCCGTGGCCTTGCGCTCGCGATACCTGCAAGAGTCGTTCAAGAATTACGAATCAGCCTTTGACGAACATCTGAACCATTTTTACTCCGGTATAAACGCACTGGCGATGCTGAAGGTCATTATCGCGCTGGCGGAACTCCAGCCGAACGTGTGGTCCACACAGTTTCCGGATGACGACGAGGCCGAGAACGCGCTAAAGAAGCACAAGGCGCATGCGACGAGATTGCAGGCGGCAGTGCAGCTTTCACTCGACGCGGCTTTTAAACGACTAAACCGGGAAGGCAAGAAGGATGTTTGGGCGGAGCTCAGCAAAGGCGACCTAGCATTTGTCACAACGAATGCACCGGACCGCGTTGCTGCCACGTATGAGAAAGCCCTGGCGGGCGCGCCCGCCTTCGCTAGCGGATCGGTCGCTAAACAACTTGCTGTTTATCGAGACCTTGGTGTGATGACTGACAACTTGACGGAAGTTTTTAAAGTCGTCGGTGAACCACCTCCACTTCCCGAACCCGGTGCTGAACCCGCGCCCAAACCTGTGCGGAAACGAGTCCTCGTCTTTGCAGGTCATATGATCGATGCGCCCGATCGCAAGACACCGCGTTTCCCGGCTGACAAAGAAGGCGTCGCGCGCGAAGAGATCAAACAACGGATCATGAAAGAAATGAACACCGGCGCGGGCGTCGCGGCAGCGTACGCCGGTGGTGCGAACGGCGGCGATTTACTCTTTCAGGAAGTATGCGCTGAACTCGGAATTGAAACGCGGCTTTATCTCGCGGTCCAACCTGCGATTTATGTGACCACTTCAGTCAATAAAGCCGGCTCGAAGTGGGTCGAGCGCTTCTGGAACCTTCACAAAGCACATGTCGAACGCAATCAGGTTCGCATTCTGAGCCAGGCCACGGAGGTTATAAATGACAAGGATTACCTGCCGGCATGGCTTCAAAGCAAAGAAAACTACACCATCTGGCAGCGAAACAATCTTTGGATGCTGTTCAACGCCCTCGCCGAAGGTTGCGACGATAAGACGGGCGATCCGAATCTCACGTTGATCGCGCTATGGGATGGCGCCGAAGGGGATGGACCAGGCGGCACAGGCGACCTCGTCGATAAAGTCGAGAAACTCGGCGCTCGCTGTGAAATCATCAATACGAAAGAGCTCTTCGGTCTTCAAGCGCAGGCTTCGAAGGAAGCACCGTAGTGGATCTTAACGTGCCACGGTTCAGTGTGTAACCGAAATCTTCATTGCCAACCAGCACGCCGCCGTCTTTCGTCGTAAAGAAGAGAACGTCGCGATCTGCCTTTAATAAGAGAATTGGACCATCCGAGCCGAACGAATCGAGCTCATATATCACGGCGTTTGGATCCGTCTTTGTTCCCTTCGTTACTTTCCACTTTCCTTCGCGAATTGTTTCAGTTCCGCGCGCTTCGTTGCGGTAGAGCGTGCCCCACAGGCGATAAGTAGTCGGGGTGAG